>NZ_CFIDRX010000202.1:0-7200 GCF_984433645.1 Marisediminitalea sp. | reverse complement strand
AAAACCAACCCCTTTGTGGGGTAACCTTTTTGATTGAGTTCAGTCTACCTGGTGCGTGTTTACTGTATAAACTGAACCCATAACAGATGTTGCCGATAGGTAAAAGCCAAATTGGTTGCTCACGTTATTCACCTTTAGTCTTATTTCTTACCTCCATTTGTAAGACATTTCCTACAGAGCTGTAAGCATCGTCTAATTAGACAAAAGGATCATACCTACGAAAAAACGTATCCTTCTGTTTTTATTGTGTTTTGTACTTTAGTCTAAGTGCATGGAGTTCACAGTGGTGATGAATTTTCAAAAAAGACGCTACCAGCAAAAAATGCGTTCGGTATTATGAACATGTCACAGGGAGAAACGTTGAGTCAGGATGACGCAAGGATGACACTGGACAACCCAGGATGGGGCAAACCGGCCAGGAGGCTGGTAACAAGGAAGCGGATGCAACCGGGAAGGTTGAAGGACAACTTCAGGATTGAAGAATACTTTAACAGGATGTGAAGTACACAAGGATAACGGAAAGGGACTAGCTAAGGATTGGCTACTCACTCGGGACGAGTGGGATAAAAGGGATTTGCGTGCAGGGGAATAACCTTGGAGGTTGTTTAGCACTCTACGCTGAGAGGGATCTTCAAAATTCGATAAAGAGGCGGTAGCGAGAGCTATCGCCTTTTTCATTTGTGCAAAAGCTATTCTTATATTTACAGCTCAAAAAACATTCGATATAAATAATGTTGATGGTACTGGTCAGTAACCGCGCTTGCTTGGTGCGTCTGAGTAGTCGTGTGCCACAGGGGTTAAGTTTCAGCCATGAGCTGACTTTGTGGAAGTTGATGTAGGGAACGACAAATGATTATTGTATTTGGATGTAATCGCTCCTGGATTTCCAGAATGATTCGCTGGAGAACCGGATCGAAATGGTCACATGTGGCAATTTTAGACACCGATGATGTCCATGTGATTGAAGCCAAAGGTGGCTTTGGGGTGCTGCGAAGTGATCTTCGCGAGTTTGAGGCCAGGTATCGCGAAATCGAATACCGCGAGATTGACGGCGATATTGAACGAGCAATTCAATTGATTGGTAAGCCGTTTGATAACGAAGGCATTAAGGGCGTGTTCTTCCGTTCTTTTAAACACTGCCCCGACAGTTGGTTTTGTTCAGAACTGGTAGCGCACTCCACGTCTTTTATTCCTGACGAATTTGCGCAGTATCAGACGCCGGAAACCTTATACCGATTGAGCCGCCAGTGCACAAAGTCAGCCAACTGATTAGTGGCTGCTTG
The DNA here is from genome assembly GCF_984433645.1 of Marisediminitalea sp. NCBI lineage: Bacteria > Pseudomonadati > Pseudomonadota > Gammaproteobacteria > Alteromonadales > Alteromonadaceae > Marisediminitalea > Marisediminitalea sp. The sequence goes on along the minus strand of NZ_CFIDRX010000202.1, from coordinate 5,917 downwards.
CGCGAGATCTTAACTAGGGCAGCCCTAATGGGCTGCTATCGTTCTGTAGAATACGGATCTTCCGCCAGCAAATAGGCACGGAGATCGGCTTTGTTGGGCTGTGCGTTCAGCCACTCCCTTAATGCTTTTACTTCTTTGTAGGTTGCTTCACCGAATTTGGCAGCGTAAATCTCTGCAAAATGAGAGGCGGTGTTCTCCTCCCGAATCTTCTTTTGCCACTGTTGGGTAACAACATTATTGAGTGCGCCAGCCACGCCTTCCGCTTTCAACAGCTCCCACTCACCTTTATCCAGCCAGATACCGCCTACCTGAGCGCTGTAATCGACCCGATGGTCGGTGGACGCAGCAATTTTAAATTTACGCATAATACCGCCGGTTACCGGGCATAACAGGGCTTTTTTAGTGTCGCTGGTATCTTCCGAAACGTCGGTAACCTGCTCAAACTCATAGGCCTGGTTGCGTTCTTTCCAGCTAACAAAGTCTTCTATCATGATCCAGTTCCCGCCACAGTGGTTGCAGGTGTGAGCGCGAAATAAATCATCTAAGAAACTGGGTACTAATTGGCCTTGTTTACATTGTGTACATTGCATAGCGTGTTACATCCTTGTGATCGATAAATTAATGAATGCGGTGCGGTGGTGTGTCGGTGGAAATCACGGTAAGCCCGTTCATTACCAGCGTACCGGTATAGCAGTCTTGCCCCGTCGACGAAAACTCGAAGTCAAATTCGCTGCGCCAGTCCAGCTTACCGCGATACAGCATAGGCCGCGTTAGGCGACGGGCAACACTGATAAGCTGCAGGTGCTGCGTGTTGCAGTATTGACTTAAATACCGGTTGGCGGCCTCTGAAATCATCCGAATTCGCCAGAATAACGCGCCACCGGCGGCAATTAATACCAGCAGTAAAACATCTAATAGGTTCACAACGATTATCCTGCCTGTTTAAAGAGAGCCGCAAGGGCGTCTTTCATTGCGGGGTTGTGTTGATGCGCTTTTGCCAGTGTCAGTAGGGTTCTACGCAGCGCAGGAATTTGCACGAGATCTGAAAATAACCCAATAAATAACTGATGCTGGTAGTTGCCAGCGGCATCGGCTTTCGCTGCGATTTCCAAAAAGCGTTGGGCAGTCAGTAAATCCAGCTGGGCATCGTGCCTGGCGGCAATGACGCTGAGCAAATCAATATCTGGCGTGTCGATATTGTCCAACACCTGATTAATGCACCGATTTACCTCGGGTGAGAAGCTGGTCTGGCTCAGGGCGCGCAGGTAGCTGAGCATGGGAGCGGTGTCTTCGGCTGTGCTGTATTCCACCGCTTTTTCGCAGAATTTCTGAGTAAGGCGTTCTGGAAGCGGCTGGCTTTCCAAGCTGCTCAGCAAGGTATCGATAAACGGTGTGCTGTATTGGTCCAGCTGATTGGCAATGACGTCGGCGGTTGTTTCATCCAGTTCAATGACGGCATCGGCAATTGCCTGAACAGGAAGTTGTTGCCAGTCGATAACGCTGGGCGTTTTCAGATAGTGCATAACCCGCTCCACGCCGTCGTGTTTAGCGTCGTTCAGCGTGTGCCGGGTGATGGCAGAAAATTGGGCCATTTGCTGCTGACTGGGAGTAAAGGTATAGGGGTTATCAGGCAGTTTTTCCTGATCGCCTTCACCGGTGATTTGATTGCCCAGTGCATCAACAATAATTTGCAGGAAGTGATTGCGGGAAGCCTGGATAAGTAGCCCTTGTTCATCCAGTGGAAATTTCACGAACCAGATATAGCGCTGAGCCAGTGCGCTGGTATTCCAAAAGACGACCGCGTACCAGGCGTGCTGTTGGCGCGGACGAGGCGGGCAGATTTTGCCATTTTCGATTTCCAGAAAGGTTTGCGAATCGACAGGATAGACTCCCCGTCCTAAGTCAAAAATGCGATAATCCGTGCCTGCGTGTAGCAGAAACTCACTCAATGAGTGGATGTCTTGTGAATTCATGCTTCAAATTCAATTTATTTCAATTACCGCTAGTTTAACAGGCATTGGAGGTTGGCGTAATGTCAGATGCTGAAAAGCAGGGGAATCAATTACTGGATGCGTTGGAAGCTGCGCTTCGTCACAACGGTTTATGGGGCAATGAACGTCCGTCGCGCCAGGCGCTGGCCAGCCAGCAGCCCTTCGCTTGTGATACCCTTGCGCTGGAACAATGGCTACAGTTTATTTTTATCCCTCGTATGCAAACACTGCTCAGCCAATCACCGGTTAGCGTTCCTGTTATGGCGATTAAGCCGGTGGCAGAAATCACCTGGGGTGCTCAGCACCTTAATGTGCAAACCATCCTGGGACAATTGGATGCCTGGAGTGAAAACCCATGATGGACACGCCAGCTTGTTCCCCTTCACCTGAAAGTAAAGAAACATTGCAGATTTTGTATCAGGATGAATGGCTGGTGGCGGTGTATAAGCCTGCCGGGCTGTTGGTTCACAGAAGTCCCATTGATAAACATGAAACCCGGTTTGCCGTTCAGATTTTGCGGGATCAGATTGGTCAGCATGTGTTTCCGTTACACCGTCTTGATAGACCCACGGCAGGGATTTTGCTATTTGCCTTACAAAGTGAAACTGCCTCAAAAATGAATGCGCAAATGATGGGCTTTGGGGTCAAAAAGGAATACCGGGCACTGGTACGAGGGTATGTAAAGGCCCACGGCATGTTGGATTATGCGTTAAAATACCGCTGGGACAAAATGGCTGATGCTAATCGCGTCAAAGCGGTCCCTCCCCAGCCTGCACACACGGATTACTGGCCACTTGCTCATTATGAATTGCCTTATGCTGTTGGTCGCTATGACACGGCGCGATACAGCTGGTTGGGATTGCGCCCTTACTCTGGCCGCAAACATCAGTTGCGCCGGCATCTGATTCACTTGCGTCACCCCATTGTTGGGGACACGACCCACGGCGACGGCAAGCATAACCAGTTCTTGCGGGATACGTTTGATTGTCAGCGGCTGATGCTGGTGTGTACGCAAATGGGGTTCTATCATCCGGTTAGCCGTCAATGGCTAACCATTGAGTGCCAACCCGATAGCGAAATTGATGAGTTATTGGTAAGCTGGCAACCGTTTTTAACCTGGAGTCTTCAAAAAGGTAAGTAAATGGCGACAGTGAATATTATTGTAGGGTCGGTATACGGTAATGCCGAAAGCGTTGCGGAATCAGTACAAACTTTTCTGTCTTCAGAAGGGATCGAAGCCGAGGTATTTACCGATGCTGACGTTAGCGATATTACCGATGCCAGTGGCGTATTGGTGATCACTTCCACTACAGGGCAGGGCGACATTCCGCCAAACCTTGAAATGACGTTTGATGAATTGCGCACGCAATTTCCACTGCTAGGACAGAAACCCTTTGCGGTAGCCGCGTTGGGCGATAGCAGTTATGGCGAGTCGTTCTGTGGTGCAGGTAAACAGTGGCAGGAATTGCTCACCGAGCTTCAAGGCAACCCGGTTGCGGCCATGCTGGAAGTCGATGCCATGGAAACACTTGAGCCTGAAAACGATGTTATTGAATGGCTGAAGGGCTTCGCCAGCAAACTGGCTTAACCAACCGCCAGACCCCAGATACAAAAAATCCACCGTGACGGTGGATTTTTTATTGGGCGTAGCAAAGGTCAACAGCCCCTAAGCGTTTAACGCGTTATTATTCCGCACCGCGAAGCAGGGCGTTAATACCTACTTTTGCACGGGTTTTCGCATCGACTTTTTTCACGATGATAGCGGCATACAGGCTGTACTTGCCGTCTTTGCTTGGCAGGTTACCTGGTACTACAACTGCACCTGCTGGTACGCGGCCGTAGTGGATTTCGCCGGTTTCACGATCATAGATGCGAGTGCTTTGACCGATGTAAACACCCATTGAGATAACCGCACCTTCTTCAACGATTACGCCTTCAACAATTTCAGAACGCGCACCAATGAAGCAGTTGTCTTCAATGATGGTCGGGTTAGCTTGAAGTGGCTCTAATACGCCGCCAATGCCAACACCACCAGACAGGTGCACGTTTTTACCAATTTGTGCACAAGAGCCAACGGTTGCCCAGGTGTCAACCATAGAGCCTTCACCTACGTATGCACCAATGTTTACATAAGACGGCATAACGACTACGTTTTTGCCGACGTAAGAACCGGTACGAACGGCAGCCGGTGGCACAATACGTACACCTTCAGCAGCAAATTGTTCTGCCGTGTAGTCTGCGTATTTCAGCGGAACCTTGTCGTAGAAACGGCTCTCTGCCCCTTCCATTACATCATTGTTGTGCAGGCGGAAGTAAAGCAGTACGGCTTTCTTCAGCCATTGGTGTACAACCCACTCGCCGGCAATTTTTTCTGCAACACGTGCTTCACCGCTGTTGAGCAGGGCAATGGCATCGCTAACCGCTTGTTTTACGTCAGCCGGGGCGGCAGAAGGAGTAATGTTCTCGCGGTCTTCGAAGGCCGCTTCAATAATGGCTTTTAATTCAGTCATGGTATGTTGATATCTTCAAGTTGATCAAGTTTAAACAATATGCGTTTTTTCAACGCAGTCTGTTCTTCCGGCGTTAGGGCTTTACCTTGCTCATTACTGACGATAAACACGTCTTCGGCGCGTTCACCGATGGTGGCAATTTTGGCTAATTTTAATGTGAGCTTACAATCGACAAAAGCATGGCCTACTTTTGCCAAAATTCCAGGTGCGTCCAGTGCTTCCAACTCTATAAGTGTGGCATCGTCCTGTGCCGAGTAAAAACGAACCTTAACCGGTACGTTTAATTGTTTGTGCTGACGCGACAGTTTACGCGTGTTTGTGTGGTTTCTGCCAGGCTTTAATAGCTGATCAGCAATCGCGGCTTCGATTGATCGCATTCTGGATTCACTGTCGATTCGGGAGCCGTCGTTTTCCAGAATCAACATGCTATCGAATACATGACCATCACGGGTTACGGCAATGTGTGCATCGCGGATAGTACAGTTTCGGCTATCCAGCACAGAAGCAATTTGCGCAAACAGTGCAGGACGGTCTTTACCGTACATGAGCAGCTCAGTGCCGCCTTTTGCGATGTCGTTATTGGTTTTTATCAACATCACTGCGTCGTCTTCAATGGGTTCGAAGGCGAGTATTTCCCGTGAATGCCAGGCAATCTGCTCTGGGCGGAAGCGCGCGAAGTAGTCGTCTTCAAAACGTGACCACAGGGTCATCAGCGCAGCGTCATCTATGCCTTGCTGTTGCAGTGAGGCCAAGGCTTTACTCTTGTGTAACTCAACCCGTTCCTGCATGGTAACACCACACTGTAACCCGTTATCCAGCGCTTTTTGAGTCATCAAATACAGTTCTCTGAGTAACGACGATTTCCAGTCGTTCCACAGGTTGTCATTGGTGGCGCGTATGTCAGCCAGGGTGAGTGCATAAAGCAAGTTCAGGTGTCCCTGACTGCGCACAGCCGTGGCGAAATCATTTACAACATCCGGATCATAAATATCACGGCGCTGCGCCACCACCGACATCAACAGGTGATTTTCTACCAGCCAGGCGATGAGTTCCGCGTCGCTGCTGACGATGTTGTGCGCTTCACAAAATGAAGCTACATCCTTTGCGCCGAGTGTAGAGTGATCACCATTTCGGCCTTTGGCAATATCGTGAAATATAGCCGCGATATACAGTAATTCTGGTTTATCCAGGTTTTTCACAATCCGGCCACAGCGCGGAAATTCGACGTTGCGGTCAGAAAAGTAATGATTAACGTGTTTGACCAGGCGGTGCGTATGCTCGTCTACCGTGTACGCGTGGAACAGATCAAACTGCATCATACCTACAATGTGATCCCACTGGGGTAAATACGACTGCAATATGCCGTACTGGTGCATGATGTCCCAGGCAAAATCAAAGAAGTGTGGGTGTTTAAAT
>NZ_CFIDRX010000201.1:0-7280 GCF_984433645.1 Marisediminitalea sp. | reverse complement strand
TCTTCCAGACGATGGATTTGACCACCTTCTTGCTTCAGGATAGTGGTATAACGCTCGATCATACCAGGTACTTGTTCACTCTGATCAGGGTGAACCATAAATACGATTTCGTAATGACGCATTAATACGCTCCTTACGGTTGTAGTCTCGGCAGAACAGCCAGCTGCATGGAGACAAGGAACTTGTTTGGTTGGCTGTAAGGGCGCGCATTATATAGGTGAATAGCGGGCTGCACAAGAATTATTCGACCTAAGCGAATAAAAGCATAATGCAGTCAGTAAATCGGCTAACCTTAGAGGTTAGCTAGCAACGCAGGAACAATTCCATGAAACACAACGGAGTCGTGTTATTTTCATATCATCGCCGGCAGCGAGACACCGCCAAAATATTGGGCTTAAACATAGTAGTTGCGCTTGCTATGTATGCTGCTGCTTACCAGTTTCTGCCTGAGGGCGATACCGCAGTACAGGAGCTATTGGCAGTGGCCGACATTGCTATTGTGGTCGTTGTACTCTGTTTACTTGCCGGGGCTTTTTATTTGTATAAAAAGAATGAAGCCGTTGAGGTTATTGTAACGCCGTCCACCTTCTTTTATCACGACCCGTACTTTTCGAGCCTGACTATTGAAGTGGCAGTAAAAGATATCCTGAGTATTACCCAAACTACGGACGTGCAACAGGACTTCCACACCACCAGAATGCACCTGAGAGACGGCAAGTCACACCAGCTAATGCTGATAAATCACAGGCTGGACAGAGCCGCGTTATACGACGCGTTGAAGAAAGCCAACCCCACCATCGAGTTGCCGGAACACCCCAATCGGTTTAAGAAACGCGTGCCCGACTGGGTAAAAAAGCTCAGGAAGTAAACGGCTTTTAGGGTAAACGCTTTTTTACTCTATCTCACCGGCCCCGCTACCTTTTAACAAACTGATATTCTTAAGCAGTAACGGGATTAACCCCAGGGTGGCCGTGGCCACACTCAACAGTGAATTCATTGAACTCCCGCTCGAATAAACAAAGATAACCAGCAATACCAGTAAAAGGGCAAAAATAGGAATTCTCAACACGTTCCACGTGCCGGTACCGGCATTATCCAGCCAGTCGTTTATTGTTGCTTCATCCTCAGCCACCAGAATGAAACGGCGAAAGCTCTCGTTAACCAAATGCCAACCTTTGTGTCGGTATAAAAATCCTCGGCGCACCAAATGCTCTATTACCATAGCATTTGATGGATTAATACTGGCGCCATTAGCCACCTTCCACAGGATGAGTTTTTCCTGCCGCGTACACTCTTCCCACTTTCTGCGATAAAGCGGTGTCGCATACACCAGCATATATTCAATCACTTGTTCAGGCTGCCAGTAATTGTTGAGCTCGTATGGCCTGCGTGGTTCGGGAGCAGAGCACGGCGACACACCGTCGTTTGCGCACCGGGTCTCTTCTGTGTAGCGTAAGAAGTCAGCATCTAAATGCTGTATTTCCTGCCATGCGTTGCACTCGTAAGCAATCAAATTGCCTATATCGAAGGGATTGTCCAACATGGATTTCTTCACCGGACACCATACATAGTGTTTGCTGAATTCTGAAAACAACTTCGTCCACGCCGATTTTTCATCCGTATCTGGCGGCGTAATGTCTTGCTGCTCTGAATAACAGCCCGGATTCAGAATTCGGTACAGTGGTGCCGTTTCTGCCACTATTACGAGGATTACTGCAGGATTAACGTGTAACTCGTATAACAAGTCGAGTGCATCTTTGCGCAGCTCGGCATTTAAACTGACCTGTTCAATGCCGGATATTGCCACAAGGTAATATTCCCCGTCAGACAAGGTCGTTTTGATCTGTTGAGAGAGTTCGGTGAGAAACAAAAATTGCTCAGCGACTTTCTCTAAAGAAGGCGTTAAACGGTGCACTGCATTGCCATAAAAATGAATATTAGGATGCACTCGTAAGCCTTTTTCATCATCGTGTTCCTGAAGGTAAGCCTGAGCTTGCATACGTGTTGCGTTCAGCATTAAGTGGGAATGCTTGGCATCATCGGGACACGCCTTGAATACCTGAAAGCCAGATTGCATGTTGTCCTGCGCTTCACAATCGCTTCTCACCCTGTACTGATCGTAGATATGCTCACCCATCAACCGCTGAACCAGTAACTTTCTGGTCCAGAAATAAATCGTTAATGGCGTGAACAGGGAAATAAACAACATGATCCCCCAACCGCCATCGACAATCGCTCTTAGCATCAAATGGTCGGCGTTATAATGCAGTTTTTGTTCGCCGTGCATTTCTGGGTGATGCGTGTCAACGACTTGCTTTGCAGAGTAAGTTAAGTGGCTGACAAACGCGGTTTCACTTGGAATCGCGCTAAGAATACCGGCTATAAGGACATCGCCTTTATGTGCTTCATGCTCAACTTCAGCTTCCTTGTCATCCGGTGAAGGGGGAAGTTCTACCCACTGAAGTCCCGAAAAAGTTGCCGTATTATTTTCCGAATTCGTGACAGATCCAGGAAAGAAGGATTGAAGCACCGTTTCCAGAGGCCTTTCTACCCTAAGATTGCACGGGAATACATCTTCCTCTAAACAAGGCCCTCCGTTTAAATACGCTTTGTATTTATTGAAACTTTCGTCTCGTGCCTGCAACGTCTGTTTGGCATGCTGCTCTTCAAAGTGCGCTTGCTGTTCCAATAAATAGTCGTGAGTAGAGTAGGCAATGAGCGATGCGGGTACCGCTGCTGCAAAGTAAATCAAACCAGACAAAAACCAGACATACCCGGTTGTATAACGCCTGGCTTCACGTTTTTCAGAAGCGTATTGCAAGCAAGGCTTGAGATTCTTCGGCATCGCTTTCTTCGTACAGACGAAATAGGCTACCGCGAGCAACCCTATACCGATTAAACAAAATAGCCAGTTAAGTGGCGTGTTGTGTTCCCAACTTTGCGAAGACCAGCTAATCCCGCACACAACCAGGAAACCAACCAGCATAAAGCCAAACCCAACCAGAGGTTGCTTTGAGACAAAATACTGTGAAAAATCCAGTTTGAACTGGCGCACAAAGAACACCGCCACACCGAATGCAAGCGCAGCCCAAAGCAACAATCGGCTTCCCAAGGGCTCGATCACCCCCATTTGATACTGAATACAAAAGCTCGCAGCGAACAACAGCAACGCGAAGGCAGGATATTGCTCTCGCCTTTGTTTGTCGAAATACACAAGTTGCTGCCAAAACCGCTGATGTGTAACAAAGCGCAACCACAAAAAGACCGGGACCATCACCAGCATAAATAAGAACACCGCCAGAAATACCAGGATCATGTTGTTGTTTTGCAATTCTTCCGGATTAAAGAACACCACTAATTGCCAGGGCAGAGACTTCGCAGCGTGATCTTCGTTTTCTACAGGAATAAGAGGCCCGACTAACGCCTGGTGCTTCACCCCCTTATAATTTAGCGTTATTGGCGTAGGGTTCGCGCTTAAGCCGTGCTCGGCAGCTATGAGTAATTCAGGGTTCCGGTTTGACTCTGTAAAAAAGTTCTCGTTTAAGCTTAGCGAATCATCGCTATGAAAAAGCACGTCACCGTTCTGATTGATCACCGCAAAACTGAAGTTTTTAGGTAGGACGCGGTCAACTAAACTTGAGAATCGCGTGCCAGTTATAGTTATTTTTTCGCTTTCCTGAAAGGTCTTTAGCTTAGCGAGCATTTTCCCAACCCAGCTCAGCAGCTCTGAAATGTTCGGCGCACTTTTGGTATTCTTAATCAATCCGTTTATCACACCAAAAGGCATGGATATCAGTGTATTTCTTCGCCCGTCTTCAATATTAAACAAACGCTGTAAATAAAATCGCTGGATAAACGTTTTCGACTGCTCGCTGGGCAACTCAGTTGACCATTGATGGCTCCAAAATTCACCGGCTATCCCTGCTTTAAAATATTCGCGCTTTGACAGGTCTAACTCCTTCCTAAAAGCCAACTGTCTGGATGAATGGAACGACAGCAGTTCCGTATCCACTTTGCCCTTTTCATTTACCGCAGCAATACTTTCGAACAGTGATAAGTACTCGATACCACTTTGACTGACTATTTTATCTCCTGATAGCTGTGCGCCGCAGATTTTCTGCTTATAGGGCTCTGTATCTTTGTAGAGTTCACATTCATTAAATGAAAGATTACCGAGAGATTGAAACATCGTTTCGAGCTCTTGTTTAAAATCGTTTCGAATATTCTGGTGGAGGTGAGTAAGTTGCTCTTGTTTAAACGTGTCGTAGTAACTGAAAAACAACTGTTGCACCAAGGCGATACTCAGGATACCCGCGGCAAACAACGTACCAATAACAATCTGGCTTTTATCTGTTTTTTGAATGGCGTATGTGCTGCTGACAAACCGTAATTTAAGTAGGGGCACTGTGGCTATCAGCATCAATAACCCGAGGATCAGCCACATGAGTAGTTTTGGTGGTAACTGGAGTTTACTCTCGTTGATCGTCTTCTTATCAATGATACCCAATAAGTAATAAGCACTACTGCCTTCGTTTAACCCAGTGCTTAAAACAGGGTGCACATAAATTCGCACACTCCCCGTACTTAAACGCGTATCAACAAAACTTGTTCCGGTTACCAGTACACTCTCAGCATTATCCTCAGACTGGTCTCCGCTTTGATTTTCAGCTGGTACTGAGCGCTGCAGGAAGTGCTCAACTTTTCGAATAATTCGTTCTGACTCATTACTGAATTGCTCACTGTTATTCACCACGGACCAAGCTGTACCCTGTTGATCCACAAGCAAGACGGTTTGAAAGCGGGCCATCGTCTTTTTTAAGGCATGGTGGATACTGCTTTTTAATTTGACCGAAATAGTGGAGTCAAATGTTGTAAACCGTCCGGTAAACTGAGCTTCATTGTATTCAGAAATAGAGAAGGAAAAGCGCTTAAACTCTTTTAGCGTTGAGTTCCAAAGAGGCCCCTGGCTAACCTTTCCTGTTTGTTCAATATCAACCAGATCCGGTGAGTTTTGCAGTTTTTTAACGGCGTCCTCGATATTTTTTTGTAACTTGTCGAGGTCGATAGCGGCTTTTTGAGGAGCCGCAGCTTTGTCCTCAGAATGATTCTCTGGAAGCAAATAATTCAGGGTAGCCTGCACTTTCTCCAGGCTTTGAAGCAAGCTACCTTCAACCTGGTTGAGTTCCCTGAATAGCAGCGTATTGAGGGTGTCCTCATTGCTGCTCATTTTGAAATAATAAATAAAGCCTGAAATGGTGACCCCAAGCGCGATCACCAGGCTGATAAACATGAGTCGGGACAAATTCCGTTTGAGTGGTGTCATAAGCGTCCTGCCAGTTCAACGTTTTATCCAATCGATAACGAACTGCAGTAACCACTAAACGTTATAAAATTTCATGCCGAATCGTAAGATCATTCTATTAACAAAGCAAACCTTGGTAATACCAATTCGACATAAAGCGGTTAATCCCAAGAAGTGGCGCTTATAAGCGGCAGGCTTTATTCAGGCACTTGCCAGCCCTAACTTCACGCCAAAGTAAACAAACAACCCACCAGCGGCTTTGTTTAACCAAAACCCTAATCCTTTTACACCGCCAAGCTTATTGCGCATAAAGGCGGTAGCAAGTGCCAGAAAAATACACCACAACGTGCCGGTAAAAACGAATACGCCACCCAGGGTAATGAACGCCTGGGTTTTATTCACAACATCGGCTGGGATAAACTGCGGCACAAAGGCTAAAAAGAACAGTGCCACTTTAGGGTTGAGCACATTGGTGAGCACACCACCGGTGTAAATTCGGCGCAAACTTGCCGGTTTGATATGGGGCTTTTGCTCGGTTTCTTTCTCGCGCTTAGCTATAAGCAAACTAATGCCCAGATAAAACAAATACAAACAACCGGCCAGCTTCACTGCGGTAAATGCCCAAGCCGATGTGGCAAGTAATGCCCCTAGACCAACCGCTGCGCCAAGAATATGTACACTCACACCGCTAATAATACCCAGTGTTGCTACAATTCCTGCTTTCGCCCCCTGACTGGCAGCCCTTGCAATAATATAAAGCGAGTCCGGCCCGGGAAGAATATTGAGTAACAGGCAAGAAAGCACAAATGCCCAAAGATTGGTGGCGTCCATGGATTAACCCCTAACGAAAAATAACAGCTTTGAATCTACGCCAGCCATACCAAAATAGCTACCCCTACCAGCGCAATAAGTGACCATATTAGCGTGGCTCGACTCACTCTCTCGCCCAGCAACCAGGCCAGACCCAATGACAAGACTACGCTGCTGGCAAACAAGGTTTGCACCACCGCGGCCTTCGTTGCAGAGAACGCCACCATTTGCAGATAAATAGCCACTACGGTACCAATAAGTGTGGTTGCAAAAAACAGCCCCCAGGTTCGTATTGCATTGACGGTTTCAGGCAGCCACCGCTGTTTCATAACGAGCATTAGTGAGGTAATTATTACCAGCCCGCCGATGAGCCTGATTTGACTGGCGTTGAACGCGTCAAGCTCGTAACTTACCAGAATGTCGCGACTGATCACGGCTCCCACTGCCTGACATAACGCTGCCAACGCCGCGAATACATAACCCGATAGTGAAAACAGTTCGAGCGCAGAGCGCTTTTGCAGCTTCACAATCATGTCTACCGACACGATCACCACGGCAATTCCCAACCATTGTTGCCAGCTAAGCCACTCCCCAATCCAGGCCATGGCCAATAACGCCGTAACAATGGGGGCCAAAGTTTCAGCCACCAGCATAGTTTGGGCGTCACCAATTTTATTCAGTGCCTGAAAGAAAAACGTATCGCCCAAACCAATCCCAATTGCGCCACTGAGCAACAACCAGTACCAAGCAGACGGGGGCAAACTCACAGAGGGTAAGAAAAATTGCGTAGCAATACTGAGTAATACAATGGAAATACTGCCCTTCCAAAAATTCATGGCAAGGGGGGAAAACGAACGCCCTAATAATCGAAAAAGCCGGGCGGCGATAGCCCAGCAGAGCGCTGTAGTTAAAGCGGCTATTTCACCCGTCATCACATTCTCTGCGTGTTATTAAGGCAATAAATAAACCTGTTGGCGTTATTTGCTGGCGGTTTTTCGGGAGTGCTTCACTGCATCATTTAACTGCTTCAACTCTTGTGCAGTCAGGTTGCGCCATTGTCCCGGGCGCAGGTTACCCAGAGTGATGTGCATAATGCGAGTCCGCTTTAGCTTAGTCACTTCGTAACCGAGGAATTCACACATACGGCGAATCTGGCGGTTAAGCCCCT
>NZ_CFIDRX010000200.1:0-7319 GCF_984433645.1 Marisediminitalea sp. | reverse complement strand
GGGCCGAATACTTCATTGGTAATGAAGAAGCCGAAACCAGTGAGTACGCCCATAATAATACGAGCACCCATGGTAACACTGCGAAGTGGGCCGAAAATAAAAGATAAGGCCATGAGCAACATCACGCAAACGGTTACAGGCTGCAGTAGCTTTCGCCATAAAGCCAGTTCGTAACGGCTGGTATCCTGCTCGTTATTAATGCGATACGTTATGTAATCATTGAGCCCGCGAATGGATAACGCTTCTGGCTTAACTGACACTATGCCGAGCTTGTCGGGCGTGAGGGTTGAATCCCAGCGCCAGGTAGGCAGGGCCTCGGTGTCAATTTTAGCCTCGGTAAAGGTGGTGTGGGTTACGTTAGTTAACGTCCAGCCATTTTGCTTGTAAAAGCCGCCGCTAGCATAGGTTGTACTGGCGAGCTGCAGCGCGTCGTTAAAGCGGTAAATACTGACATCTTGCAGTGAGTCGCGGCTAATAACCTGCCCAATGCTTACAAAAGCATCGCCGTCTTTAGCCCACACAAGTTTGTCAGAGGAAAACAGCGAACCTCCGGTTATTGCCTCGGTGCGCAGCTCTTTGGCGCGGGATTCACTCACTGGGGTTACCCATTCGCCCACTGCCATTACCACAATGATCATCACCACCGCCGACTTCATAGCCGACGTTATTATATTCCAACGGCTAAGCCCTGCAGCCTGCATGATCACCAGCTCACTGTTGCTGGCGAGTAATCCCATGCCTATCAACCCGCCTAGCAACACCGCCATGGGAAAGAACTGCTCCAGATCCCGAGGTAAGCTAAGCAGCACGTACACCAGTGCTGCCAGCATGTCGTAGTTGCCTTCGCCTACTTTGCGGAGCTGTTCAACGAACTTAATCAGTGCGCTCAGGCCAATCAGTACCGACAAAGTAACGGTTACTGTGCCCAGCAACGTGCGGGCAATATACAAGTCGAGGATTTTAAACATTACGTTTTCCTCCAGAGCTTGGCGCGCAACTCGGTGCCGAACTTACGGTCTCGCGAGAGCAGGGTAATGCCTATCATCAGCATGATACCGTGTACCCACCAAAGCCCCAGTTGCACCGGAATTTTTCCGTCTTCCAGTACGCGGCGACTGGCCAGCAATAACATGAAATACCCGAGGTATAACAAAATAGCCGGGAACATTTTGCCAAACCGGCCCTGACGAGGGTCAACTGCGCTCAGGGGAACGGCAATCAACACCAGAAACGGAATGGAAAGCGGGATGGCTATACGCCATTGCAGTTCGGCCATTGCTTCAATGGAATTGTCCTGTAGCAACTCAGCGGTAGACAACACCGATACTTTCTTGCGCGAGACCTGCTGTTCCGGATCGTCAATTTGCACCTGATATTCGTCGAAATTCACGACGCGGAAATCGCGCCGGCGATGCTCACCTTCGTACTGATTACCGTTGTTCAGGATAAGCTGACGTGTCCCGTCGGCTTCTTTGCTAATGGTACCGCGCTGAGCGTAAACCACCCGAACCTGCGCTTCGTCGTTGGCTTGCTGTTGCGCCAAAAAGACTTTTTGAAGTGAGTCATCACTTCCTACATCATGCACGAAAATTACGGCTTCCTGGTTGCCGGTTTCCTGGAATCGACCAGGGATAATAGCACTGAATCCAGCCTCAGCCTTGGCTTGCTCTCGCAAGTTGTATTCGCTTTGTGCAGCCGTGGGCGCGAGGTAGAGCGTCACGAATCCGGTGAAGATCATAATCAGCACAGACAGGAATAACATTACCCGGGTGACGTACCATTCGCTGATGCCGCAGGCGCGCATCACGGTCATTTCGCTGTCTACGTATAAGCGACCATAAGCCATCATAATGCCCAAAAAGGCACTAATGGGGATCACCAGAGAAGCGAGGATAGGGGCGTACAGCGACAGGAATCCAATTACCAGACTGGCAGGAATATCACCCTCAGAGGCGTCCCCCAGCACTTTAACAAATCGCAAGGTAATAAAAATTGCCATTAGTATGAGAAAAATGGCAACCTGAGACTTCAGCGTTTCCTTAAGTAAATAGCGGAATATCAGCATTTATGGCCTATGCTAAAAGTCGGAATTTTAGTGAAAGCAGCTATAATTTTGAGTAAACTTACCATTTTTACATGTTTTGCCAGTATAACTAACCCTTGGCTCCGGCAGGTGCGATTGCCTGAACGTTGTATTATCGACATAAACGCACCCACGCAGTAAGACATTTTGCTGCGGTATTAAACCATAAGCGCGGCAAAACGGCATGTGAATTTTATGCCGGGGCAACAGACAGATAAAAATTGAGGTGACATCATGGAGTTTAACGTAAAAAGCGGCAGTCCCGAAAAACAACGCAGTGCCTGTATTGTTGTTGGGGTATACGAGCCACGACGCCTATCAGGCGTGGCTGAGCAGCTTGATGAAATCAGCGAAGGTTATATCAGTAACCTGCTGCGCCGCGGCGACCTGGAAGGCAAAGCCGGCCAAATGCTGTTGTTGCACCACGTTCCTAACGTGCTTAGCGAGCGCGTATTATTGGTTGGATGTGGTAAAGAGCGTGAACTCGATGAGCGTCAGTACAAGCAAATCATTGCGAAAACTATTCAGACACTAAACGAAACCGGCTCTATGGAAGCCGTATGTTTCCTGACCGAACTGCACGTGAAAGGTCGTGATACTTACTGGAAAGTGCGCCAGGCAGTAGAAACTACCCAGGACACTTTGTACACCTTCCTGCAGTTAAAGAGCAAAAAAGGCGAGCCGCGCCGTCCGCTGCGTAAAATCGTATTCAACGTACCTACCCGTCGCGAATTAACCGTTGGCGAAAAAGCGGTAGAACATGGCCTGGCCATTGCCAAGGGCATGAAAGTCACCAAAGACGTTGCCAACATGCCGCCAAACATTTGTAACCCTGCCTACTTGTGGGATCAGGCCCAGCAACTGGCTGCAGAATATGATTCGATTGACGTTGAATGCGTTAACGAAGCGAACATGGCAGATCTGGGTATGAACTCATACCTGGCGGTAGGTCGTGGTTCTGAAAATGAATCACTCATGAGCATCATCCATCACAAAGGCGGTGAGCCGGATCAGCAACCATTGGTGCTGGTGGGTAAAGGCCTGACCTTTGACTCGGGTGGTATTTCATTGAAGCCTGGCGAAGGCATGGACGAAATGAAATACGACATGGGTGGTGCCGCATCTGTGCTGGGTGTTATGCACACGGTTGCAGCGTTAAACCTGCCGGTTAACGTTATTGGCGTGCTGGCTGGCTGTGAAAACATGCCTGACGGCAAGTCATATCGTCCGGGTGACATTCTGACCACCATGTCAGGACAAACCGTAGAAGTGCTGAATACCGACGCCGAAGGCCGATTGGTATTGTGTGATGCACTGACTTACGTAGAGCGATTCGACCCGGATACGGTAATCGACGTAGCGACCTTAACCGGCGCCTGTATTATCGCTTTAGGTAAACACGCAACCGGCTTAATGAGCACGCACAACCCGCTGGCACACGAGCTGTTGAATGCCTCTGAGCAAGCATCTGACCGCGCCTGGCGTTTACCTTTATGGGACGACTATCAGGAACAACTGGAAAGCCCGTTTGCTGACATGACCAACCTCGGTGGTCGTCCGGCCGGGTCTATTACGGCGGGTTGTTTCCTGTCGCGTTTCACTAAAAAGTACAACTGGGCGCACCTGGACATTGCCGGTACCGCCTGGAACAGTGGTAAGAACAAAGGTGCAACGGGCCGCCCAGTGCCAATGCTTGCGCAGTTCTTAATGAATCGCGCTGGTTTGGCGCAAGAGGACTAATTGCCCGTGCCCGCTGTTCGATTTTACGCGCTAACAGAAGAAACCGTGTCGCCCGATGGCGGCGCGGCGGTGTCTGCCCTGTGCGCGAAAGCCTGCGAATTAACCGCCGAACTCTATGCCAACCGGCAGAAGAGTGTGGTACTGTGCGCCGACAAGGCCCAGGCTGAAGCGGTAGATGAGCTGTTATGGCAACTACCCGCGGCGCGTTTTGTGCCGCACAATCTTGCTGGCGAGGGTCCGCCCGGTGGTGCACCGGTGGAAATCGTCTGGCAGGCACAACAATTACCCCGCCGGCCCTGCCTGATCAACGTGAGTGGTCAACTGGTGAGTCAATTCAACCAGTTCCAGCAAATTGTTGATTTTGTGCCGGTAGAAGAGGCCGCTAAACAGCAAGCCCGACAACGCTATAAATATTTTCAACAAGCCGGCTGCCAAATGCAGTTTTTACCGGCTTAACACAGGTATTCTTTGAGACTCTCCATGGACAAAACCTACGAACCCCATTCCATTGAACAGCAATGTTACCAACGCTGGGAAAACGACGGACTGTTTAAAGCCAAGGCCTCAGGCGATCCCGCGCAAGAACCGTATTGTATTTTACTGCCGCCGCCAAACGTAACCGGTAGTCTGCACATGGGTCACGGCTTCCAGCAAACCATTATGGACGTGCTGACCCGTTATCACCGCATGAAAGGCGACAACACCTTATGGCAGGTCGGTACCGACCACGCTGGTATCGCCACGCAAATGGTGGTTGAACGTCAGTTGAATGCACAAGGCAAAACCCGTCACGACCTGGGGCGCGAAGCCTTTGTCGATAAAATCTGGGAGTGGAAAGAACACTCGGGTGGCACCATCACCAGCCAGATGCGTCGTTTAGGCACGTCACCGGACTGGGATCGCGAAGTGTTCACCATGGACGAAAACCTGTCTAAAGCGGTAACCGAAGTCTTTGTAAAACTGCATGAAGACGGTCTGATTTATCGCGGCAAACGCCTGGTAAACTGGGATCCGGTACTACACACGGCGGTGTCCGATCTCGAAGTACTGAACGAAGAAGAAGCCGGTCACATGTGGCACATGCGTTATCCACTGGCTGACGGCAGTGGCAGCATTGTGGTTGCCACCACGCGCCCGGAAACCATGCTGGGCGACACCGCTGTGGCAGTACATCCGGATGATGAGCGCTATCAGGACTTCATTGGTAAAGAAATTAAGCTGCCTATTACCGGCCGTTTAATTCCGATCATTGCCGACGACTACGTTGATCCGGAATTCGGCACAGGTTGCGTGAAAATCACCCCGGCGCACGACTTCAACGACTACGACATGGGCAAGCGTCATAACCTGCCTATGATCAACATCTTCACGCCTGATGCGAAAGTGAATGACGAAGCGCCGGAAGCTTACCGCGGCCTGGATCGCTTTGACGCACGTAAAGCCATTGTGGAACAGCTGGAACAAGATGGTGTCCTGGTTAAAATCGATGATCACAAACTAAAAGTACCGCGCGGCGACCGCACCGGTGCTGTTATTGAGCCGTACCTGACTGATCAGTGGTATGTAGCTATTGAAGAACTGGCGAAGCCTGCTATCGAAGCAGTGGAAAGCGGTGAAATCCGTTTTGTACCGGAAAACTGGAGCAAGACTTATTACCAGTGGATGCACAACATCCAGGACTGGTGTATTTCACGTCAGCTTTGGTGGGGTCACCGCATTCCAGCATGGTATGACGACAGCGGCAACATTTACGTTGGTCGCGACGAAGCCGAAGTACGCAGCAAAAATGGCCTGGACGACAGCGTCGCCCTGCGTCAGGACGAAGACGTGCTCGACACCTGGTTCTCGTCGGCGCTGTGGCCATTTGCCACCATGGGCTGGCCGGAAAAAACACCTGAGCTGGAAACCTTTGTACCGTCTTCTGTGTTGGTAACCGGCTTTGACATCATCTTCTTCTGGGTTGCCAGAATGATCATGATGACCAAGCGCTTTACCGGCAAGATCCCGTTTAAAGATATCTATATTACCGGTCTGATCCGCGATGAGAGCGGCGACAAAATGTCGAAGTCGAAAGGGAACGTACTGGACCCAATCGATCTGATCGACGGTATTGATCTGGAGTCACTGGTTGCTAAACGTACCTCGGGTATGATGCAGCCGCAGCTGGCAGCCAAAATTGAAAAGCGCACGCGCAAGCAATTCCCGGACGGCATTCACGCATACGGTACCGACGCACTGCGGTTCACCTTTGCGGCTATGGCGTCTACCAGCCGCGATATCAACTTTGATATGGGACGGGTAGAAGGATACCGCAACTTCTGTAACAAGATCTGGAACGCATCGCGTTTTGTGTTAATGAACACTGAAACTGAAGATACCGGTCGCGACGGCGGTGAACTGGTACTGAGTCTGGCAGATCGCTGGATTTGGGCCCAGTTCCAGCAAACGCTGGCGGAATTTGAAAAAGCCATCAGTGAGTATCGTTTCGATATCGCGGCGCAAACGGTATACGAGTTTACCTGGAACCAGTTCTGTGACTGGTACCTGGAATTAACCAAACCGGTACTGAACAATGATCAGGCCTCTGACGCTGAAAAACGCGGCACGCGCCATACGTTAATCAACGTACTGGAAAGCCTGTTGCGCTTGCTGCACCCGTTAATGCCGTTCATCACCGAAACCATTTGGGAACGCGTTGCACCATTAAGTGCGCTGGAAGTTAAAGACGGCGACAGCATCATGGTTCAGCCATTCCCAACCGTAGATACCGGAAAGCAAGACGAGCAGGTATTAGCTGACATTGAGTGGGTGAAGCGCTTTATAGTGGGCATCCGTAATATCCGTGGTGAAATGGATATTGCGCCTAGTAAGCCGTTGTCGGTATTGCTGCGTAACGCCAGTGAAGAAGACGAGCGTCGCCTGGGTATTTCACGCACCTTTATCGACCGTCTGGCACGTCTGGAGGGCGTGACGTTACTGGCAGAAGGCGAAGAAGCGCCGGCCAGTGCTACCGCGTTGGTAGGGGAAATGGAAATCCTGATCCCAATGGCGGGTCTTATCGACAAAGACGCCGAGCTGGCTCGTATCAGCAAAGCCATGGAGAAAATAGAAAAAGACGCAGCCCGCACTAAAGGTAAGTTGTCTAACGAGAAATTCGTGAGTAATGCACCTGAAGCGGTTATTGAGAAAGAGCGCGCCAAGCTGGCCGATGCAGAGTCACAACTGGCTAAGCTTTCTGCTCAACGCGACACAATAGCGGCATTATAGAAGACTGGGCGTGAGCGGCTGTGCGTATTTGGTGCATAAATGCCGCTCCTTCTCCCATCTTTGGTGCATGCTAAAGTGTGTATAGTGAGTCGTATTTTTATAACCTGCTGTAATATATGGTTTTTGAAATTTGGCTCGGTTATTGCTGATGTAATGACAGAATAAAGCAAGCGTCGCGTTTGCTAACAATTTGAATGAAGTTTGGTAATGAAGCCCGATCCTGTCGCCA
>NZ_CFIDRX010000199.1:0-7414 GCF_984433645.1 Marisediminitalea sp. | reverse complement strand
GGTAACATGGAACTGCACCTGAACCGTAAGATAGCCGAGAAGCGTGTCTTCCCTGCAATCGACTTCAACCGTTCAGGCACGCGTCGCGAAGAATTGCTGACCGGTCAGGATGAACTGCAGAAAATGTGGATCCTGCGCAAGATTGTTCATGAGATGTCTGAAATTGACGCCATGGAGTTTTTAATCAATAAACTGTCAATGACGAAGACCAACGACGAGTTCTTCGATGCGATGAAGCGTCAGAAAAGTTAATCCACTTTTCCACGTAAACAAATATTAAAGCCGCTGAAATTTCAGCGGTTTTTTTTTCTGTAATACCTGAGCTGTTCAGGTATAGTGGAATGTACTCTATCCTGAACATTCGGAAATTGTATGCGAAAGTTATCGATGTTATTCGCCCCTCTTTTTTTCTCTGTTGCTGCCGCAGCCCAATCCGCTGACGTAGACCGCCTTGCCGACTCGGTAGAAGCTGATGTTATAGCCTGGCGTCATCACTTGCATCAGTATCCGGAACTGTCTAACCGGGAATTCAAAACAGCAGAATACGTCGCTAAATTTTTGCGTTCACTGGATCTTGAAGTCACTACTGGTGTGGCAAAAACCGGTGTGGTTGCCGTGTTGGACAGTGGCAAGCCCGGCCCGGTAGTGGCCTTACGTGCCGATATGGACGGCCTGCCTGTTCCTGAGCAAAACGACCTTGCATGGCGCTCAACCCAGCGCGGCGAATTTAAAGGGCAGGATGTGCCGGTAATGCATGCTTGCGGTCACGATACGCACATGGCCATGCTCATGGGGACTGCCAGCGTATTAACTGCAATGAAGGATCAGCTAAAAGGCAAAGTGAAGTTTATATTCCAGCCTGCCGAAGAAGGTGCACCTCCGGGTGAGAAGGGCGGAGCTGAAGTGATGGTGCAGGAAGGCGTATTAAAGAATCCGGATGTGGATGTGATTTTTGGTTTACATATCAGCGCAAACGCCGACGTGGGTACTGTGAGTTATAATCCGGGCGGCACTATGGCCGCTGTGGATCCCTTTAAGATCGTTATTCATGGCAAACAAGCGCATGGCGCCTATCCCTGGAAGAGTGTGGACCCCATCACCACCGCGGCGCAAATGATCATGTCATTGCAAACCATTGTGAGCCGTGAACTCAAGCTTATCGATGACGCTGCAGTTGTCACAATTGGCTCAATTCACGGTGGTAATCGGTCTAACATCATCCCGAATGAAGTTGAAATGGTGGGCACAATTCGAACGCTGAACCATGCTGCTCGTGAGCATGTATACGAGGCCATGGCAAGAAAAGTGAAAGGTATTGCAGATAGCATGGGCGCCACAGCGGAGCTCACACTGCCATTGGATTACAACTATCCGATTACTTTCAATGACCCGGCACTGACGGCAAAAATGCTGCCTACTGTTGAGCGTACAGCCGGAAAAGAAAATACCATTCTGGCCAAGCCGGTAACAGGCGCAGAGGATTTTTCCTTCTATCAGGAGCAGGTGCCTGGTTTGTTTATGTGGCTCGGCGGTAAACCGCTTGATGTACCTGTAGCAGATTCACCAGCACACCATACGCCAGAATTTTACGTAGACGATTCAGGTATGAAACTGGGCGTTCGAGTGATGGCTAACCTAACCCTCGATTACATGGCGCAACACGGCGAGTAATTCACACTAGCATCAAGAGCGAACATGGGGAAATACTTGCTAAGTCCATGGGTTCTGATTGCCATTGGAGCCTGTGTAAATCTATTACCTGAGCCAATAGACAGTCAGGGCGTCATCTTTTTCGGTGGTGGTTTTGCCGTCACTGTTGCGCTGCTGTGCTCGACAAGATTGACACTGCTGGCAATTGCTGTGGTTTATGGCGTATTGTTTTTGAAAGGGCATGACTGGACCTTAGTACTGTTTCTGGCCGGTCAGCCTTTGCTGATGAATCTGCTCTATGAACGTCAGGACACGCTGAACCCACTCAAAGTCGGTCTTGGGTGGTGGAGCGCGTTTACCGTCCCCATTTTTGCTGTGCTTATCATCTTGCATTTCAATGGTCGTCCGGACACTGCGTTTACCGCCTATATTGTGACGTGGCTAAGCGGGGCGTTTTCCTGTTTGTTTGGGCACTTGTTATTCTTGTTCGCGGTTCGTCGAATTGACATAGGCTATAAGCTGAAATTCAATGTCGAAGTCCTGTTTCGATATATGTTCTCGGCGTCCTTCTTTTTCGTCATCCTTTCCATGACGTATGTATATGTCGGCCAGCTTCAGCGTCAACAGGCGGCGCAAGTCAACAGTTACATGGTGCACCGGTCTCAGGTAATGGCCGAAGAACTGTCATCGTTCCTGGACCGCCATGCCATGGCAATAACCAGTGCCGCGCAGTCAATTCAAATCGCTACACAATACGGCGCGACGCTCGACCAGGCTGCACCGGCTACTCTGGCTGGTTTGGCAAGAAACCACCCTGACTTCCTGACTTTCCTGCTCGCCAATATCGAAGGAGAGGTCACGCATTCTTATCCAACTAACTTGTTATTCAGAGCCAGACAGCTTGGGCGAGCAGACGTTTCCACGCGCGCTTATTTTACGGAAGCTGTTGCTACTGGCAGTACCTATGTCTCTTCAGCTATTCAGGGACGAGGCTTCGGTGATGATCCCATCGTGGCTATTTCCAGCCCAATTCGCGACGCAGAAGGTGCAATTGTGGGCATCATTGAAGGGTCTTTGAACCTGAGTAGTTTCATGGAGTACGACAGTCGCAACCTGGCGCTGTTTTGGGCTATATACAGAGACAATGCCGGCACGGTTGTCTATGCGTCGCCGGAATTGCAGATCAATCCACTGGATAAGCCTGACATGGATTTTTGTGCTGACTATGAATGTCAGGAGCGTGTGGATTTCCTGGACCGGAATTGGTTTGTGTCTCAGTCACTGGAGTCGACCTATGGCTGGTCGATTACGATTCTGTTTGAGCAGGGTAGTTTTGTGGCAATGAGTACCAGTTATCTCAGGTGGGCGCTGATTTTGCTCTGTTGCCTGACACTCCTTGGGATTTTCCTGGGGGGGAAAGTGGCAAGGATATTTGCTAATCCTATCAGGGAGCTGATGCTAACCTTTGCAGGTTATTCGCCCGAAAAACAAGTGCCACGCCAAACGTTTGCCAGCGATACCATGCAGCTCACTGAAATTTCCGGGCTGGGTAATGAGTTTCACGAGCTTGGCGAGCGACTACTGAGTGCTTTTAGCGACCTGAATGAAGCCAGGAAACGACAAGGCGTGTTGAATCAGGAGTTGGAAGAACTCAATCGCACCCTGACCGAGCGGGTCGAAGAAAAAACCGCCTCTTTGGTCAAAGCGTTAGCTCAGGCAGAGGCTGCGAGTGTCGCCAAATCGCAGTTTCTGGCCAATATGTCACACGAAATTCGCACCCCCATGAATGGCATACTGGGCACCTGTGAAAATTTACTCGAAAAGCCACTAGAGCCCCATATTGGAAACCGTCTGCAGGTGATTATGCAGTCCGCTTCTAACTTGCTGTTGATCCTCGACAGTATTCTGGACTGGTCGAAAATTGAAGCCGGCAAGATGAAGGTTACCCTGCATCCTATGTCGCCCAAAAAAGTGATCAACGCCTGTATTGAAATACATCGTCAGGCAGCAACCCGTAAACAGATCCGCTTAGACGTAAAATGGTCTGACTCGGTACCAGACATGCTCAAAGGCGATGCTGTGAAGATTAGTCAGATACTGAATAACTTGCTGAGTAACGCGGTGAAGTTTACCGCTATTGGCGGCGTTACAGTGCAGTTGGACTATATAGACGGTAAATTGAAAATCACCATACAGGACACGGGGATAGGTATCGACAAGTCAGAGCAATTTAAAGTCTTTGATCAGTTTGTTCAGGCCGATGCCACTACCTCACGTCAGTTCAGTGGCACCGGATTGGGACTGGCGATTACCAGCAAGCTGGTAGAGTTGATGTCGGGTAACATCAAACTCGACAGCGAGCTGGGATTGGGCACCACATTTACCGTGTCTTTGCCGATGGCGGCAACCGACTTTGTAGAGCCGATATTCGACGAAACGCGTTTAGTTTTGCCAGCAGGGCTGAAAGTGCTGATAGTTGAAGACAACGATATTAATGCTGAAATTATTATCGACATGCTCAAAGACGCCAAGACCAAATGCATAAGGGCAAAAAATGGTAAGGAAGCCCTCGACGTGATTGCACGGGTCGCGTTTGATTTGGTGCTTATGGATTGCCAAATGCCCATTATGGACGGTTTTACGGCCACCCGGGAGATTCGGGAAATGGACGATGACAAAGCATCGATACCGATTGTTGCACTGACTGCAAATGCGTTCGAGGATGACAGAAAGGCCTGTCTCGCAGCTGGCATGAATGATTATCTTGCCAAGCCGGTGCGCCGTGCCGACTTGTTTCAGTTAATTATTCAATATACCAGCGGTAAGTAACAGCGCGCTATTTTTGCTCAATCAGAGATTGTCTGAAAGCTTGAGCGGACAAGCTGATAGGTCGGCGCTTGTTAGTGACAACCTGCCAGTTACTGTGCAGCGGGAAGTCGCGAACCTTAAGGATTTTGACGTTGTCAGTCGATGCCTGAGCCAGTGTGTGCTGTGACAATACGGCTAATCCCATTCCCGCTGACACCGCTAATCTAATGGCCTCATTACTTTCTATTATCATGGTGTTGTTCAACGACACGCGTTTTAAATCGCAGTACTCGTCGAGGGTACGACGCGTGCCGCTGCCTTTTTCCCGTAGCAGAAACTTCTGATCAACCAGCTCACTCAGCAAACAGTCGTCAGGGCCATCATAATTAGCCGGGGCAATAATCACTAACGGGTTTGACATGAAGGGCACACATTCCAGATCTTCGTCTTCAGGCGGATATGTGAAGATGTACAGGTCGTCCCGGTTTTGTGACAGACGCTCTATAATTTGCGCGCGGTTCCCAACGGTAAAGCGCACATCAATATTGGGGTGCTGATTACAAAACGGGCTCAAAAAGGGCGGAATGATGTACTTGGCAGTGGTCACCACTGCGAGTTTAAGTGAACCAACCTCAACGCCCTGTAAAGCACTGATTTGACTGTTGAGCTTTTCCTGCGAAGTAAGGACTTCCTGAGCGCAGCGATACACCGCTTCCCCCGCCTCGGTTAACTGAATTTTGCCTTGATAGTGTTCTACCAGCGGCAAGCCAACAATACTGGTTAGCTTTTTTAACTGCAGTGACACCGTTGGCTGAGACAGTGATAATGCATTTGATGCGGCGGTGACGGATCCACTGTCTACGACCTGTTGAAAAACTTCTAGTAAACGAAACGTCAGGGTATTCATGAACGGCTCACTCTGAAAATATTGATATAAAAATAGAACAAAAATGCATTTATTTCTATCTATATTTTGTCGGACGTGTCTATGAGGGGCAACCGCTATGGGTTAAAGCCAGTAATTCCCGGGCTCTGTTGCAGTTTCTGCTTGCCAGTGAAATACACAGAAATATAGACATTGGGCCAGGCTGGCTATGGGCAAACGAGCGAAAATACGCTAATATCGGCCGCTTTTCGAGCGCTGTGTATTATTCCAGCACCTGTTGAATACAGCTAGCCAGTGAGGACAGCATCATGGCAAAAGTCGCGATCGTTATGGGGTCTACATCAGATTGGCCTACCATGCAGAATGCCGCGTTAATGTTAAAGCAATTTGGCGTCGAGTTTGAAGCCCAGGTTGTATCGGCTCACCGTACTCCGAATCTGCTGGTAGAGTTTGCCGAAACGGCGGAAGAGAAAGGCTTTTGTGCCATTATTGCCGGCGCCGGTGGTGCTGCGCATCTACCGGGTATGATTGCCGCACACACACACCTGCCAGTCTTTGGTTGTCCGGTAAAGTCGAAGGCGTTAAACGGCCTCGATTCACTGCTTTCTATTGTGCAGATGCCTAAAGGCGTCGCAGTAGGCACGCTAGCGATCGGCGAGGCGGGTGCAGCGAACGCGGGCTTGTTGGCTGCGCAAGTGGTTGCACTTCAGGATGCCGATGTTCGTGACGCTGTGATTGCGTTTAGAAAAGCACAGACCGACACGGTGTTAGCAAGCGGTAAACTGGAGTTATAAACATGCAAGTGCTGGTATACGGTGCCGGACAGTTGGCACAAATGATGTATTTGGACGGTGCTGCTTTAGGGATTGATGTACAGGCAGTTGATGTTAGCAATAACACGGTTGTGCATCCGGTGAGTAAACAACCTCTGGATTGCTCACTGGAACAAGCTATTGAACGCGCAGATGTCCTCACCGTCGAATTTGAGCACGTGCCTGAGGCGTTGCTCGAGACCGCTGAGCAATCCGGCAAGCTGCATCCGAATAAAGACGCCATTTTGGTTGGCGCAGATCGGGTGCGTGAAAAAGCATTGCTTGAACGCTTGAATATTCCGAATTGTGCTCACCGCATTGTTACCGATTTAACGCAACTCGATGAGTGTGTTGAAGCACTGGGCGAACGTCTGATTATAAAAGCCAGTCGCGACGGGTACGACGGCTACGGTCAGTGGCGCTTGAGCCAAAAAGCCGATTTACCGGCACTAAAGAAACAGCTTGAAGGGCTGGATCTGGTTCGGGTACCACTGGTAGTAGAGCAAATGCTGAAGTTCGACCGTGAAGTGTCACTGATTGGTGCTCGCAACGTGAGCGGCGATATCAAAGTGTACCCACTGGCAGAAAACCTGCACCACCAGGGCCAGTTACATGTATCTGTTGCACCAGCAACAAATAGCGATGATGCGCTTACCGCCAAAGCGCTGGAGATTTTCAGTAAGCTGGTGGAAGGCATGGATTATGTCGGTGTACTGGCGGTTGAATTGTTCCAGTGTGGCGACACATTACTGGTTAACGAACTGGCTCCGCGGGTACACAACTCCGGTCACTGGACCCAGGCCGGTGCCGATACCAGTCAGTTTGAGAATCATTTACGTGCTGTGCTGGATTTGCCGTTGGGTGATACTACGAACATCGGCGGCGATGCTGCGGTAAGTGCCATGGTGAATATCATTGGTTGCGACGACCACGATTTGGCGCTGTTGGGTCTGCCAGGCGTACATTTTAATTGGTATGGCAAAACGGTACGCAACAAGCGCAAAATGGGTCATATCAACGTAACAGCGTCGGGCTATAAGGCATTGGGCAGTAAACTGGAGCAACTTTCCGGCTATTTGTCTGCTGATCATTTCCCCGAATTAGTGGATGAAGCCGCTCGCTTGCAAAAGTAAGCTTGACATTCACGCCGTCCAGCATAAAATGCAGCGCGCTTACCGAGAAGGTAGGCGCACAAAATTAATGGGCCGACTTAGCTCAGTTGGTAGAGCAACTGACTTGTAATCAGTAGGTCGCCAGT
>NZ_CFIDRX010000198.1:0-7599 GCF_984433645.1 Marisediminitalea sp. | reverse complement strand
GTGGCAGCCTGGGTTTTGGTTTGATTTTAGGCCTGATGGTTCTGACCTGGCAGCGTGCAGTCAGACGCAAAGCACACTAGTTATAGCCTGTAAAACAAAAGCCCGCTGGCAAATTGCTACGCGGGCTTTTTTATTGCCAATAAGTAAACTGGCATCAACGTCGGTATTAGTTATTAATCAGGCTCAATGGTAAAAGACTCACCTACCGACTGATACAATGACGGCTTATTTATTGGTGTTACCGTAAACCGATGTCGTATGGTGGGTTCAAGCAAATCAGATAGGGTCTCAACCGGATGCGCTGCGCAGTCCAGCCAGCGTTGCAGGCTGTTGTCCTCGGCTGATAACATAAGCGGCGAGGCCTTTTCATGAATGGGCATTAATTTAGGATGAGGAGCCAGTGTAACCACTGAGCAAGAGGTTTCAATAAACGTATTCCCATGCGGATCGCGGCCGTGCCATTCGCGATACAAACCGCCCATCGCAAGCGGCGTGTCTTCACTTGCTATCATGTCGTGATAGGTCATCAATGAACCACGCTTTTGAGACTCACCAAAACCACTTGCCGGGATCACACATCGCTGCTGCCGAAATGCCTGATACCCTGCACTACCGCGTTTGTTCAGTTTGTCGTACCGGGTATTAAACGACGTGTATTTAGACGGCATAAATCGCATAACCGGCCCGCGATGATCGGGCTCCAGCAGTAACCACCATATGGCATTTCGCATTACCGATTTACCGTTGTGCTGCATAACGATACTGACTCGGTCTGTGGCCCGAGTGAAACGCTTTTTGAGCATGCCTTCCTCTGGCCAGAGTGTAATTTCCAACTGATCGCAGAGCGATTTAACGCCCGGGCTGTCGGCTACATTTAACCTGCCACACATAACAACACTCCAAGTAATGCCGGTGTAAGAAGTGTCATCATAACGTTTTGTCCCATGCCTGCCAAAAATGCAGGCGTGGTTTTATTGAAATCTTTTGCCAATGCATAAATGCGCAAGCCAACGACCATAGGGATTGCTGCGCAGTAAACAAACCACGGTACCTCGAGTAACCATAGACCCGTTAACAGGGCCAAAAGCGCAAGTTGCCACTGTACAAAATACACATACGCTGCTGTGCTGTATCCGTGTTGTATTACCAGGTGATTGCGGCCATGCTGCTGGTCTGCTTCAGCATCAGGAAACTGATTTAACAATAAAAGGTTATTGGTTAGTAACGTGGGGACCAGTGCCAGTAACATAACCTCAAACGAATGGGTTCCTCCCAACACAACGAAGCAGCCGTAACTCATTAGAAGACCAAACCCCACGCCTGGGGCTAGCAGACACAAAATCGCATACCGATTAAGTATAGGGGTATAAGCAATCACAATCACAAGGCCAAGTAACCCCATGGTGACGAGTTGAAATGGTTGCGCGGTTGATAAACGCATTATGAGCAAACCAGTCACCGCCGTGGATACAATAAAAAACCAGCCCGTTATTCTGACTGCATTTAACACGTCAGGGTTACTGACTAATGCACCACTGCCACCGCTAAAGGGAGTTCTGGATGTATGGAAATCCAGTTGGGATGCACAATCGTGATATTCATTAAGCATATTCACGGCAATGTGTGCAGACAGACCACACACACAAACAAGGCTAAATATTAACCATGACCAGTCGATATTGAGATAAGTGAGCAGACCAATCGATTGCAACAGGCAACTTACGACCAGAAGCAGAAACGGCGGGCGCATCGTCTGAAAAACCGCACTAACGGTTCGCATTCTATTCTCCTTTAAACACGATTCGGCACGTTTTCACTAAATTCAACTATACTCGAGCTGTAGTAGTGCCATAAGGTTTATCATGGACAGTTATCTTTCGACCAGTATTGATCTAAGCAAAGTAAATATCTTAATTGCTGTATTTTTTTGTTTATGCTGGTTGGTGATTGCGAAACCCCTTCGGCTGTATTATCAAAGTAGCATCCGATTTTCAGCGGCAAATGGATTTTTTGCGTTGTCGCTGGTACTTGGTGCACAACAATATGCCTTTGCAGACGCAAACCTCTGGGTTGTAGCAGACCTCACGCTGTTAATCACATTGGTCATGTACAACCTGGCGTTACGCCATTTGTTAGTCCTGCCCTCAGATCCAGGCGTTATTCGTTGGCTTACATTAGGGGCTGCCAGTCTCGCTGTATTACATATCTTAGGCGTAGTTTCGGCCAATTATACCTCGCTAACCCTGTTGCTCATGGCGTTGTTTATGCTCATTACTACGGCATGGATGAAGTACCGCGCGCTTGCTACTGCGTTTAATAATGGCATTGGCGCTATTCTGAGTATTTCAGATATGTCACTGGTGCTTATTGTCGCAATAAAAAGTGTGATGTGGATGGTTGATCAACGTGAGGATGTAATTGCAATACCCTTGTCTTCCAAGAACAGCCCAACCCTGATGTGGGTCTATATCTTACTCATCATATTCATCAATGTGACGGCCGTTGGTACCACTGTCTCTCGATTGATCATCAGAATGAAGCATTTGGCTGAACACGATCAGCTCACCGGGTTACTCAACCGTCGTGCATTTGAGGTCAAACTGTACGACTATTTTGCGCTCTACCAACGTTACAATATGCCCTTTAGTATTGTGATGCTCGATATTGATCACTTCAAAAAAATAAATGACAGGTATGGTCACGCATCGGGCGACGAAGCCATAGTAAATACGGCACGCATATTTAAGTCATCTGTCAGGCAGACAGACATTGTGGCCAGATTCGGCGGGGAAGAATTTATTATTTTATTGCCGGGGCAAAACGCAACGGACGCGTTAGAGGTCGCCAACAAAATCGGCCATGCTATTCGCACGACTGCATGGCGGGAAGACACGCCACCGCTTACGGTAAGTGCGGGCTGTGCAGATGTTACTATGGTGAACAGCCAGGATAAATTGCTTACCCTGGCCGATGACGCTTTATATCAGGCGAAACGAAATGGGCGTGATCAATGTGTTATTGCGACGCCTGTTAAGCCAATGGCAGCACAGGCATAGCCACTTATTCGTCTGCGCTATCTTCGTCGTTCATGGCTTCACTGGCGAGGCGCTTACTGGGTTGAACTCCCAGTTGTCTAAACTGCTCAACCTGGCGAAGAATGTTCCCTCTACCCGACGACAGTTTATTTAAGGCCGCATCGTAGTGTTTTTGCGTGGCCTCAACGGACTTACCAATTTTCTCCATATCACCCACAAACCCCGCAAACTTGTCGTACAGTTTGGCAGCGTGCTGAGCAATTTTTTGTGCATTCTGATTTTGGTATTCGTACTGCCAGATATTATTGATAGTGCGCAAAGCTACCAGCAAGTTCGTCGGTGATACCAGCATGATATTTTGATTGAGCGCAAGAGTAACAAGCTCCGGATCCGCATCTACTGCCAACAGAAACGCGGGTTCCACCGGTATAAACATCAACACATAATCCAGGGTTTTCAGGGCTTCCAGCTCCTGATAATCCTTTGCGCCTAACGTTTTGATGTGCGTACGGATCGAGTTAACGTGCTCTTTCAAATAACGCGCACGCTCATCTTCGTCATCACTGTTGAAGTAGCGCTCGTATGCAGCCAAACTGACTTTGGCATCAATAATAACGTCTTTGTCATTCGGTAAATGCACGACGACGTCCGGCTGTTGTAGCTTGCCGTGTTCATTTCGCACAGAGACCTGGGTTTCAAATTCATGGCCTTCCCGCAATCCTGATTCTTTCAGTATGCGCTCAAGCACCACTTCTCCCCAGTTACCTTGCTGCTTGTTGTCGCCTTTTAACGCACGTGTTAATGCTGCTGCATCTTCGGTAATCTGTTGATTCAGCGCCTTTAAGCCTAAAATTTCCGTTTTTAGGGACGCTCGCTCCTGACCTTCTTTGACATACTGATCAGTGACTTGCTTTTTAAAGCCTTCAATCTGGTCTTTCAACGGGGTTAATAAGGCATCCAAACGCGATTTACTTTCAGTCGTGAAGCTCTCAGCTTTTTGCGTGAAGATCTTATTCGCCAGATTTTCGAACTGTTCCTGTAAGCGTTTTTCTGCACTTTGCAGTGCTTCCAGCTTCTCTGCATGTCCTTTTCTGGCTTCGTCAAACGCAGCTTGTCGCGCTTCGCTGAGTGATTTTAACTCTGTATATTCCAGCTGGAGCGTTTTAAGTTCTTGCTGCAATGACGTGCGCTGTTGCTGCAGTTCCGGTGCCAATGCCGCTTTAGAGGCATAGTCCTGATTTTGGGTTTGCAATAACTGCGCTTGTTGCTTGTATTCGGTTAGCTGCGCCTGCACTGCAGATAAACTGGCCTCTGCCTGTTGCTGAACCTGTTCAAAACGTTGTTGGAGTAAGTCATTGTCTGATTGGGCTTGCTGCGCATGATTTCGCCCTTTTAAGTGACCAATAATCACGCCAAGCAGCAGTGCGGCTAATCCAATACCAGAGTTGAGTATGATTTCGATGTGTTCCATTTCACCTGTCGTAAAAAAAGAACGGGTATCACTGCAGCGCAAACGCCTCAGGTACCCGTTATTGTTCGGAGCACTGCCGGTTTATTGTTACCGGCAGTGTTAACCCTTTATAATCACTGCTTTATTTAGCAGACAGCGCTTTGTCCAGATCGGCAATTTTTGCTTTCCAGATTGCCGGGCCAGTTTGGTGTGCGTTTGCACCCGTGCTATCTACTGCAACAGTCACAGGCATGTCTTCTACTTCGAATTCGTAAATAGCTTCCATACCCAAATCTTCAAATGCAACGACGCGCGCTTTCTTAATGGCTTTAGACACCAAATACGCTGCACCACCGACGGCCATTAAGTAAACCGATTGGTGTTTTGCAATAGAGTCAACCGTTGCCGGACCACGCTCTGCTTTACCGATCATGCCGGCAATACCGGTTTTTTCCAGCATCATGTCGGTGAATTTGTCCATACGTGTTGCCGTCGTCGGACCCGCAGGGCCAACCACTTCATCGCCAACCGCATCAACCGGGCCTACGTAGTAAATGAACTTACCGTTAAAATCTACGCCTTTTGGCAGGCCTTCACCATTTTCCAGCATGGTTTGAATACGCTTGTGCGCGGCATCACGGCCTGTCAGCATTTTACCTGACAACAGCACGGTTTCGCCTACTTTCCATTCCTTGATCTCTTCTTTAGTGACTTCGTCCATGTTCACGCGACGGGTGTTTTCGCCTACTTCCCAGGTCACTTCCGGCCATTCTTCCAGCTTCGGCGCTTTAAGGTCGGCTGGGCCGCTGCCATCTAAATAAAAGTGTGCGTGACGTGTTGCGGCACAGTTAGGGATCATGGCAACCGGCTTAGACGCCGCGTGAGTAGGCACAGATTTGATTTTCACGTCAACGACTGTGGTTAATCCACCCAAGCCTTGTGCGCCGATACCCAAATCGTTAACGCGTTTGAAGATCTCCAGGCGCAGTTTTTCATCGGTCGTTTCAGGGCCGCGTTCCATTAATTCCTGGATGTCTACCGGGTCCATCAGGCTTTCTTTGGCCAGAACAGCTGCTTTTTCTGCCGTACCGCCAATGCCCAGGCCTAACATGCCTGGCGGACACCAACCGGCACCCATGGTCGGTAAGGTTTTCACTACCCATTCAACGATGTCGTCACTTGGGTTGAGCATAACCATTTTTGATTTATTTTCTGAACCGCCGCCTTTAGCCGCGATCATGACTTCAATTTTGTCGCCTGGCACCATATCAATATGCACAACAGCAGGCGTGTTGTCTTTGGTGTTCTTACGCGCGCCGGCAGGATCGGCCACAATAGAGGCACGTAACGGGTTATCCGGATTCATGTAAGCACGGCGGGTTCCCTCATCAACCATTTGCTGAACGGTCATGTCGGTCTTGTCCCAGCTCACTGCCATACCGATTTTTACGAAACAGGTAACAATACCGGTGTCCTGACACAGCGGGCGTTTCCCTTCTGCTGACATACGCGAATTGATTAAGATCTGCGCCATGGCGTCTTTCGCTGCCTGGCTCTCTTCTTTCAAATACGCTTTTTCAACAGCTTTAACGTAATCTAGTGGGTGATAGTAGGATATGAATTGCAATGCATCTTCGATGCTGTCAATAAAGTCTTGTTGACGGATTACGGTCATGGCGTCCTCTTATTTTGTGGGCTCACATAGTCATCTAGACGAAGAATCCGTATACTACCGCATGTCGACAGGCTGCACCAATAAAACCATGTCCGACTTTGGTGTGTATAAACAGCCAAACGGTGCATTCTGGCACTGGTTCTATTGATGTTGTAACGGTAACCATCCTAATCAAAACTATGACAAATCCGATTCACTTTACGCCCAGCAGTTTACGCATTACTCCTCTTACCGTTCCGGAACACGTAACGGTGCAGGCATTATTTGGGGCCATGGCATCCCTGCCCTGGTCACAGTTACTGGACTCGGGTGGCAGTACCGCCAGTAAGAGCCGATTCGATATTCTGGTGTGGAGCCCAGCCGTAACCTTGTCGTGTAAAGACGGAAAGACCGTTATCGAGGATCGTCGTGAAGCCGAAACGGCCACTTACAGCGTTTCAGAATCCCCCATTGACGCAGCGATTGCGCTAACTTCGTCGTTTGAAAACTCAATAGATGCGGGTGCCTTGGAGGCGTACAATGGTTTACCGTTTGTGTTAGGCATGGCCGGCTTTATCAGCTACGACTATGGCCGCTACCTTGAACAATTGCCTGACACCAATCCGAATGAATACGCCTGCCCTGACTTTGCTGCGGGTTTGTACGATCGAGCCATCATTTACGACAACCAGGCCAGACAGTTTTACTACTGTTGCCTGGATTACGTGGAAGCATTTAACGTTGAAGCGCTACTAGAGACAGCGCAAAGCACGCATTTTGCACTAACCAGTGACTGGCAGAGTAATTTATCGAAACAAGCGTATTTAACCGGGCTGGAACAAATTCATGATTATCTGGTCGCCGGTGATTGTTATCAGGTAAATTTTGCTCAGCGTTTTAGCGCGAAATATCAAGGAAATGCCTGGGCCGCCTACAAGCGTTTGGCACAAGCCAATGAGGCGCCCTTTTCTGCGTATATTCAGTTACCGGAATGCAGCGTTATTAGTGTGTCGCCGGAGCGATTCATACAGTGTAAAGACGGCCAAATTGAAACTAAGCCAATAAAAGGCACGCGGCCAAGATTTAGCGATGCGGATCAGGATGTAGCCAGTGCTAACGCTTTGTTAAGTGCAGAAAAAGATCGGGCCGAAAACCTGATGATTGTGGACCTGTTGCGTAATGATATCAGTAAGCACAGTGTGCCAGGCTCGGTAAAAGTCCCTGAGTTATTCAGCCTGGAAAGCTACCCGGCGGTGCATCATATGGTGAGTAAGATACAAAGCCAGTTGCTGCCTGACAGCCACCCGCTGGAATTACTGGCAGCTTGTTTCCCTGGCGGGTCCATCACTGGCGCGCCAAAAATACGCGCAATGGAAGTCATTGAAGAGCTAGAGCCCAGTCGCCGGGCCATTTATTGCGGCAGTGTTTTCTATCTGGGCATTCGACGCGATCTCGATTCC
>NZ_CFIDRX010000197.1:0-7637 GCF_984433645.1 Marisediminitalea sp. | reverse complement strand
ACAACGTCTTTGTTTCTGACGCGCTGGAAACGCAAGTAATCTGGCAAAGTCAGCATAACGAAATTATCAGTGAGCTGGCGTATTGGGAGCGATTTCAATGGTTCCGTGTAGCGCGCTTTACTCCTGTGAATCCGTGGTTGATTACCTCATCGCCAAAGACTGAGATGATTATCTGGCAGCTCCCGGAAGGTAATCCCATTGCACAGTGGTGGGCTGAAGCTCAGGGCTTTGGCTCAACTGTTTTGGATATGCGTTTTACCAACCCTGCAACGTTGCGCACTGTTACATCTGACGGTGTTTTGCAGGATTGGGATATAGCAGACATCGCAGAACAGCGCGGCTCGTATTAATACCAATCCGCATAGAATATTACCCTATCAGCGAGACTGACAGGTTTTATGGCGAGGCTTATTTGCGCAGGTTTAGTGGTGCTAAATCAAGCAAATGTAACGAAGGCAGAAAGCCTGTCAGCCTCGCCCGAAGGGAGTGGCCAAATCGACTTAGCTCTGTGTTGCGGTTACTGGACGTAGAGTGACTATGCCTCAGTAACCGCGTCGTGATCTAAGTCGATTTGACTCACTCTGCTAGGGCAATATTCTATGCGGATTGGTATAGGGCCATTGGCTAAAGCAGTCAGGCGACACGGGTTCGCCTGCGCTTTTGCAATGCAGTATTAGCTTGGGAACGCAAAGCTCACACCTTCTCTGACGCCAGTTGAGGGCCAGCGCTGAGTAATTGTTTTTCGTTTGGTGTAAAACTTTACGCCGTCTGGGCCATAGGCATGCAGGTCACCAAACAATGAGCGCTTCCAGCCGCCAAAGCTATGGTAAGCAACGGGCACGGGCAACGGAACGTTTATGCCGACCATACCCACCTGAATATGGTCGGAAAAATACCGGGCCGCTTCGCCATCGCGGGTGAATATGCAGGTGCCGTTACCGTATTCATGCTCGTCTATTAAGTCCATAGCCTGTTGCATTGTCTCAACGCGAAGTACCTGCAGCACCGGGCCAAAAATCTCTTCCTGGTAGCTGTCCATACTGGCAGTCACTTTGTCGATTAGCGTTGCGCCAACGTAAAAGCCATTGGGGTAATCGGGAACTAGCGGGTTTCTGCCATCTACGACAATATCTGCGCCCTGTTGCTGTGCGCTGGTGATGTAGCCTTCTACCTTCGCTTTATGCGTCTGAGTGATCAGTGGGCCAAAATGGTTTGAGTCATGCTCGTAGCTGCCAACCCGAAGGTCTTGCATGGCAACTTTCAGCTTTTCAACCAGTTGTTCTGCTACCGTATTGCCAACTGCTACCACTACTGACAATGCCATACAACGTTCACCAGAAGAGCCGAAAGCTGCGCCTAATAGTTGGTTTACGGCATTGTCCAGGTCGGCGTCAGGCATCACGATGGCGTGGTTTTTAGCGCCACCCAACGCCTGACAGCGCTTGCCGTTGGCATTGGCGGTAGTATAGATATATTCGGCAATCGACGTTGAGCCAACAAAACTGACTGCCTGCACGTTCTGGTCTGTGAGCAGGGTGTCTACTGCGGTTTTGTCGCCATTAACCACATTGAAGACGCCATCGGGTAATCCGGCTTCCTGCAGTAATTTTGCCATGTAAAGCGCACAGCTGGGATCGCGTTCTGACGGCTTTAGTACGAATGTATTGCCGCAGGCTATGGCAAGCGGAAACATCCACAGGGGGACCATGGCCGGGAAATTAAACGGGGTGATGCCGGCCACTACGCCCAGTGGCTGAAACTCGCTCCAGGCATCAATGCCGGGGCCTACGCCTTTGCTGTATTCGCCTTTCAGCATTTGTGGGGCAGCACAGGCAAACTCGACATTTTCTATGCCGCGTTGTAACTCACCCGCGGCATCATGACTTATCTTGCCGTGCTCTTCGCCAATCAGTTTAATAATCGTATCGGCATGGGCTTCCAGAAGAGCTTTGAAGCGGAACATGACCTGAGCCCGCTTGTTTACCGGTGTATTGCGCCAGGCAGGATACGCCGCTTGCGCGCTGCTGATCGCTGCTTTTACGGTAGTGTCGGAGGCGAGCAATACCTGTTTGACAGCCTCGCCCGTTGAAGGGTTGTACACTGGCTGAGTGCGGCTTTCAGGGGTACACAGCTCACCGTTTATAAAGTGTCCTATTACGTCCATTTCTGTCTTTTTCCTACAACCTATCCGGCATGTTTAAACCTGAGCTGACAGCTGGCGATAGCCACGCTGGTGGTATAACAACGCGCCTGCCTCTGCAGCCTGCTTAATAGCCAGTACTTCACAAAACAGTACGTCATGTGTCGCGACGGTTTTACGGTCGGTGATAATACAGTCGAAAGACACTGCCGCGTCTGATAGCACAGGTGAACCGGTAAGTAAGGTTTGCCAGTGACCCTGTCCAAAGCGGTCGACCATTGCTGCTTTACCGCCAAAGATGTTCGACAAGTCCTGCTGGTCTTCGCGCAGCGTATTGATGGCCAGGTACTTACTGTGTTTAAACACTTCGTGTACCGAGGCGCTGCGATTAAGGCAAACCAGCAGTGTTGCCGGGCTGTCGCTAACGCTGCATACCGCAGTTGCGGTAAAACCCGCCGGGCCCACGCCATCGTTGAGGCCGGGTGTTGTGACGATGTTTACTGCGCCGGCCAGGTTGGTCATGCCCTGGCGAAACATCTCCGGCGTAACGCCATCTGACATTGAGAGTGAAGTACTTTCCATTACGGTAGTGGTCATGGCGAATTCCTTGTGATGATGAAAAATGAATGTGCAGGCTTAGAGCACCTGACATGCTTCGTCGAATGACAGGCGTGGTAAACGCTTATGGACTTTTTTGCCGTCCCCATACCCTATGTTCAGCAGAAAATTGACTTTCCATGTGCTGTCGGCGAAAAAGGTCTCATTCAGCAATGTGGGGTTAAAGCCCGACATCGCGCCGGTGTCGAGTCCAAGCGCTCTGGCAGCGTACATCAGATATGCTCCCTGTAACGAGCCGTTGCGTATGGCAGTCTCGTAGGCGGCTTCCGGGCTGGATGTAAACCAGCTTCGTGCATCGGCGTAGGGAAACAGCGTGGGCAGTTGTTCGTAAAACTCTGCGTCGAATGCCACGATAACCGTGCAGGGCGCGGTCATAGTTTGTTCAAGATTACCGCTCGACAAACACGGCTTGAGCTTTTCTTTGCCTTCCTGTGATGTAACAAACACAAAGCGGGCGGGGCAGCAGTTTGCTGACGTTGGGCCGAACTTGGTGAGTTCATAAAGTTGTTTAATTAGCGTGTCGGGGACGGGCTTGTCCTGCCAGGTGGTATGCGTATGCGCGTCGGTAAATATCTGGGCAAGAGCCTCATTGCTAACGGGAGTTGCCATAGTGAATTAGTCCTTTTACACAGCCTATGCGGCTTGTTGTTGGGTAGATAAAAACGTGAGAAGTGTGTTGTTAAACGTATCTGGTGTAGTGACTGAGGACGCGTGGCCGCCATAGTCAAACGCTTGAAGCTGTGCGTTGGGCAACTTATTTGCCAGTTTAAGTGACTGCTGCCAAGGCACCAAGACATCGTCTTTGTTTGCATAAACCAAAGTACGTGTTTGTATTTGTGCCAATGTGGCGTCGATATCAAACTGACTCAACGCCTCAATGCGTTTGAGTAAATTCGGCTGATTTGGGAAGTGTGCCAGCATGTGGGCTTCCTCCTGCTCAAGCTCGGTGATATGGCGGGCAATGTAATCCGGTGGATACAGGATCAGAGCCTGCATTTGTAAAAACATCTGCGGCTCACAGTTCGCTAGCAAAGTTTTACGAATAGCGAAGCATCTCAGAGTATGCGGGTTTGGCTGCGACCAGGCGTTCACCACGACCAGGTTGTTTATTAATGCTGGTTGGGTTTTGGCGAGCACCAGCCCTACCAAACCGCCCAGCGCATGGCCGACAAAATCACATCGGGAAACTGACAATGACGCTAACAGGGTCAGTAGCTCATCGGCCATATGCTCAATACTATAATCATCGGGCAGCGTAGCCGGACTGCGCCCTGTGCCTGCGTGATCGTAGAGTAATATGCGGTAGTCTTTACCTAACGCGGCCAATTGCCCTTTCCAGTAATGTGCCGAGCCGCCCAGACCGGAAGAAAATACCAGTACAGGCGCTGAGTCAGCTTGGCTGCCATGCCATTCATAGTGCATACGCGCTTATCCGATATGGGCAACGCTGGCTATTTCGATTAAGGCATCTGGCTTCACCAGTTCAACCTTAATGCAGTAACGCGCAGGTTTCTCGCCGGGGAAATACGACGCGTAAACTTCATTTACGGCTTTGTAGTTATTCCAATCGGTAATGAAAATGGAGTTAAAGGTAATGTCGTCCATGGTGCCACCGGCTTCTTCCACCACACTTTTGATGGTTTCCAGAACATGACGGGTTTGCGCAGCAGCATCGCCTACGTGCACAACATCGTTGTTCTCATCAAAGGGCAACGTGCCCGATACGTACAGAATATTGTCTGCCATTGAACCGGGTACGAAAGGCGCAATGGGGGTACTGGTTCCCGCAGGAATAATGGCTTTTTTACTCATGACCTGTTTCCTTGGTGTTAACTATGCTTGTTCGGCAAATAAGTGACAGAAATCGCTGGTTTGAGACACCCAGCCAAAAAACGTTTCAATGTTATAAAGTGACGCAGTTTGAATCTCTGGTGGACCGGCCTGATGAGTGGCATCTGCCAGCACCACACCAAAATATTCCAGAAAGAACCCATCCCTTAAGGTGGACTCAACACATACGTTGGTCGCGATGCCGGTAAAAACCAGATTGCGAATGCCGCGACTGCGCAACATGCTGTCGAGATTCGTATTGTAAAAGCCACTATAGCGGGTTTTCGGGATCACAATATCACCGGCTTGAGGGGTTAACTCATCCACCAGGTCGTAATCCCAGGTACCCTTCGCCAACAGTGAACCCATGAGTTCTGGATTCTTACGCATGGTTTTTAGCGCGTTGGATTTATACCAGTTGGGAGAGCCCGGCCCGCCTGCTTCCTTATACTCAGGGTCCCAGCCATTCTGAAAAAACACCACCGGCATACCAACAGCGCGGGCGGTGTTGAGGACTTTAATTGTATTAGCAATCACAGGTTGTGTGGTTGATACATCAAAGCCCGCTTTGTCCAGATAACCCATTTTACTGGCATAGGCATTTTGCAAATCCACCACAATCACGGCGGTTTTCGCCGGATCCAGCAACAGCGGCTCTGGCCGGGCTTTGAGTACTGGCGCCGCATTATCCCCATTTTCTGCGGCAAAATAGCCTGATATCTCAATCGGCGCAGTCGTTACCATTATGCCGCTCCCGGTGTGGCGGTAACGTGCTGTCTTGACTTCATTAATGGCTGAATTTTGGTGCCAAAGTCATCCATGCCTATTAAGAAATCATCGAAAGTCAGTAAGACACCGCCACACCCTGGTACGGTGGCAATCTCATCTAACATGGCAGCAACGGAAGCATACGACCCTACCAAAGTACCCATGTTCAGGTTGACTGCTGAAGTGGGGTTGGTCATGTCTCTGACGTTAGTATCTTTACCTGAGGTTTTGTCTGCTGCGCCTTGTTCTGCCATCCAGTCCAGCGCACTTTGGTCCTTACCCTCTTTATATAATTCCCACTTCGCCATGGCCTTTTCGTCTGTTTCATCGGCGATCACCATAATAAGTACAGCGGAATCGACTTTGCGTTCCTCTTTGGCTGCCGCTTCAATTAATCGTTCAGCCGTTGGCGCAAAGGCGGTTGGGGTATTGACCCCTTTGCCAAAGCAAAAGTTGTAGTCGGCATGCTTGGCGGAAAATGCCATACCTGCTGCACTTTGCCCGGCACAGATAATCGGGATCGGGCGCTGTGGTTTCGGTAACATGCGGCAATCGTCCATTTGAAAATGCTCGCCTTTGAAATCACTTTGCCCGGTTTCCCACAGCTCTTTGACCACCGTAATGTACTCTTCAAGGTATTCGTAACGGTTGCCAAAGAACTGATCGCCTGGCCACATGCCCATTTGAGAATATTCAGGGCGCTGCCAGCCAGTAACCAGATTGACACCAAATCGTCCGTTTGAAATGGAATCAATAGTCGTCGCCATTCTGGCCATGACCGCCGGTGGTAACACCAGGGTGGCGGCTGTGGCGTAAAGTTGAATTTTAGAAGTAACCGCGGCAAGACCCGCCATCAGCGTGAAAGATTCAAGGTTGTAATCCCAAAACTCGGTTTCACCACCAAAGCCCCGAAACTTGATCATGGATAACGCAAAATCTAACCCGTAGGCCTCGGCCTTCAGAACGATTTCTTTGTTTAAATCAAAGCTCGGTTTGTACTGGGGTGATGTTTTGGAAATAAGCCAGCCATTGTTGCCAATAGGAATAAATACGCCGATATCCATATTACTTCTCCCTTTTTAATAAAATGTCGTTAGATGCTTTTTTATTTACGGATAAACGGCTTGCGTTACCGCAAGGCCGTTCAAATAGTATTCAGCATAAAGTAGGCCAACTATTATTATTGTTATTAATCAATAGCTTGTGATATTTATGTGTTTGAAAGTGGACCTTTTGGTCCAATTTGGAGCGTTAAATTGTTTATCTTGTACTCAACTGGTGCAATGCGCAGCATCGTGTAGAATTGACATGCAGCACAATTAAAGGAATGTATGTACTGATGAAGTCTTCTTCTGCCGACCAGCCAGCGGCATCTCAAAAGCCGGCACGTGTGTTCAGACCGTCCACGCAAAAGCGACGGGAAAAAGCACTACAAGACAAACGCGAACGCGTTATGAAGGCCGCACTGGCCTTGTTCTCTCAACACGGTGTAAACGGCACTAGTGTCGAACAAATTGCCGCTAAGGCCAAAGTGTCAAAAACCAACCTGCTTTATTACTTCTCAAGCAAGGAACAGCTGTACCTGGATGTTATTAAGCATTTACTGGATGTGTGGCTTAAGCCACTGCATCAATTCAGTGTTGAACAAAACGCCATTGATACTCTTACCAACTACATAAAGGTGAAGTTGGAAATGTCGCGAGACAATCCGGCTGAGTCCAAACTGTTCTGTAT
Source organism: Marisediminitalea sp. (assembly GCF_984433645.1). Lineage (NCBI taxonomy): Bacteria > Pseudomonadati > Pseudomonadota > Gammaproteobacteria > Alteromonadales > Alteromonadaceae > Marisediminitalea > Marisediminitalea sp. The sequence continues at coordinate 547 of NZ_CFIDRX010000197.1, read as the reverse complement.
GGAAGTGGTACAAGGCGCACCGCTACTATTAAATGAGCTGGAATCGCCACTGTGTAAACTGGTAGAGGAAAAGGCCAAGGTAATTCGTGCCTGGATCAATCAAGGGCAACTGGATGAGGTGGATCCATACCACCTGATTTTCAGCATTTGGGCTATCACCCAGCACTACGCGGATTTTGGCGTACAAGTAAAAGCCGTTACCGGAAAAGACCTGAATGACCCGGACTTTTTCCAAAGCACACTGTCATCGGTTACGCATATTATTTTAGGTAGCATTCGGCCGGAATAGGGTTGTTTTTATATCGCGGCTTTTTTGGTTAAGTCCCGGGACAAGCTAAGGTCCCGGAACAAGCCAAGGTCCCGGAACAAGTCCGGGATGACGGGGAGGAGGTTGTATCCTCGCAGTCGTCGTCCCGAAGGTGCCGAGCGCTTATTCCCATCCGTCGTCGTTGGAAAGTGCGGAGCGCTTATTCCCATCCGTCGTCCCGGAAAGTGCGGAGCACTTATTCCCATTCGTCGTCCCGGAAAGTGCGAAGCACTTATCCGG
>NZ_CFIDRX010000196.1:0-7641 GCF_984433645.1 Marisediminitalea sp. | reverse complement strand
GCCGTGCTTGCCTTAAACGTGTAACCACATCGATGACCGTTGAAGCAGTAAAATCCATCTCAGCTTCGGTGGTAAAACGCCCTGCAGAAAAACGGATCCCAGCATGCGCTAGTTCCGCGCTTCGCCCCAATGCAGTTAATACATAAGAGGGTTCCAAACTGGCGGAAGTGCAGGCCGATCCGGTTGAGATAGCGAGATCGGCTAATCCCATCACCAGGCTTTCACCGTCTACACCACCAAAACTGATATTTATGATACCTGGCACACGCTGAGTTAAATGGCCGTTAAGGGTAACCTCATCTAACTGACTAATTCGTTCCCAGAACGCTTCTGTGAACTGACGTAAACGGGCGCCTTCTTCCTCAAGCATTTGACCCGCCAGGTCGCAGGCCGCACCAAAACCAACAATTTGATGGGTCGGTAACGTGCCGGAGCGCATCCCTCTCTCGTGGCCACCACCGTGCATTTGCTCAGCAAGTAAAGTACGTGGACGACGACGGACAAATAAAGCGCCAATGCCTTTTGGCCCGTAACACTTGTGAGCAGAAAACGACATAAGGTCAACGGGCAACGCTTGTAAATCAATCGGTATTTTGCCCAGGCTTTGCGCCGCATCCACATGGAATACGATGCTGTGCTGACGACACAGGTTACCGATACCTTCAATATCCTGCACGACACCAATTTCATTATTGACGTGCATCACCGACACCAGAATGGTGTCCTCTCGCAACGCCTTAGTGATTTGTTCTACTGAAACGAGCCCTTGTGCATCGGGCGTCAAATAGGTTACGTCGAAGCCCTGCTCCGCCAAATAATCACAGGTGTCTAAAATAGCCTTGTGCTCAGTGCTCACGGTAATAATGTGATTGCCCTTGCTGCGATACTGCTGCGCCGCACCTTTAAGCGCCAAATTATCTGATTCGGTTGCGCCGGACGTAAACACAATCTCCCGCGGATCGCAGTTAACCAATTCGGCAATTTGATTACGCGCCACATCTACGGCTTCTTCAGCCTGCCACCCAAACCGGTGAGAACGAGAAGCAGGGTTACCAAACGTGCCGTCCAGAGTCAGGCATTTCGCCATTTCACTGGCCACTGCAGGGTCAACCGGTGTGGTAGACGCATAATCTAAATAAATGGGGGTTTTAACCTGGCTCATTTACAGTCGAATGCTCACTTGAATTTCTTTGTCGAGTGCCGAGCGCTGCTTATCCTGTCGACCGGCTACAGCCTGAACATCCCCTTTTGCCATTAATTCGCCCAGACTGATACTGTCCAGAAAATGCCCGATACGGTCACTGAGATCCTGCCACAAACTGTGTGTTAAACAGCGTTCGCCAGCCTGACAGTCGCCCTGCCCCTGGCATCTGGTAGCGTCAACGGATTCATCAACGGCTCGGATCACTTCACCAATGGCAATATTGAACGCATCACGTCCGAGTTTGTAACCCCCACCGGGACCTCGCACACTTTTGACCAAGGTTTCTTTTCTTAGTCTGGAAAACAATTGCTCCAGATACGACAGCGATATTTCCTGCCTGGCAGAAATATCTGCAAGCGACACCGGGCCTTGTTGAGAGTGGAGTGCCACGTCCAGCATGGCGGTCACCGCATAGCGGCCTTTGGATGTAAGTTTCATAGCGGGCAGCGATAGTCTAACATGGGAAAATTGTTCCATACCCGACTAAAATGGTCAAGTATAAAACCTAGTAATTTAGTCAGGTATTATAACGTAGCTTATGACGGCTTTTTAAATATGCGGGTCGAAGGCTTCATGCTTTTGTTGTTGTGTTTTGGGTGCAACAGGCGAGAGACCCGTGCTAGCGAAGTCTTCCTCAGACATCCCTTCCAGTTTATCGGTGTTAATGTTGCCGCCCAGGGTTTGTATAACCTGACACAACTCAACGATGCGTTCATCCATGGCATGAATATGCTCGACCATCACCCCCATTGCACTGGCAACAGGATCCGGATTGTCGCTGGCAACAGCATACGCATCGAAGCCGTATTTTGCGGCGATTTCATTGCGCTTATTCTCGCTGCCTTCGCGGTTAACTGGTGCAGATTGCACAATCCGTCCCGGAATACCGACAACCGTGGCGCCAGCTGGCGTATCTTTTACCACCACGGAATTCGAACCTATTTTAGCACCTTCGCCTATTTCGATTGGACCAAGTACTTTTGCCCCCGCCCCTACAACGACATTGTTGCATAAGGTTGGGTGACGCTTACCGGCTTTCCAGCTTGTTCCGCCGAGCGTCACGCCGTGATACAGGGTCACGTCATCACCAATTTCCGCCGTTTCACCGATGACAACGCCCATACCATGGTCAATAAAAAACCGCTTGCCGATAGTTGCGCCCGGGTGGATTTCTATGCCCGTCAGCCAGCGACTAAACGTCGATAAGGTTCTTGCCAGCCATTTTAATTCCATCTTCCAGAGTTTGTGGCTCACGCGATGAAACCAGACTGCGTGTAAGCCCGGGTAGTTAGTCAGGACTTCAAAGGTATTTCTGGCTGCGGGATCCCGATCAAAGACACCGGCAATGTCCTCCTTGATGCGCGCGAACATCACTTTTCCCCGCTGGATTTATCGATAGCCGCGAGAATACCACGAAGAATGTTCAACTCCTGCGCTTCTGGTCTGGCGCGATTAAACAACCTACGTAAGCGGGTCATCACAATGCCCGGGTGATTTTCATTAATAAACTTCACATTGCTTAGCGTCGATTCAAGATGCACATAGAAGCGTTCAAGGTCTTCACTCAGCGGATACTTAGATTCTTCCTGAGGAATACGCGTTTTGTTGAGATAGGCCATGCGAATTTCATAACACAGGGTTTGCACGGCAGCTGCCAGATTCAGTGAGCTGTAATCCGGGTTAGCGGGAATGCACACATGGAAGTGGCACTGCTGCAATTCTTCGTTGGTCAGACCGTTATTTTCCCGACCGAAAACGAGGGCAACCGGGTACTGACCAACTTCAGCAACGAGTTTTTCTCCACACTCACGCGGCTCTAGCATTGGCCAGCTCAATGTTCTGGAACGGGCCGATGTACCAACAACAAGTCCGCAGTCTGCAACAGCTTCACTCAGCGTATTTACAATTTTCGCATTAGCCAGCACATCACCTGCACCAGCGGCTAGCGCACTGGCCTGGCCGTCAGGTTCATCTACCGGGTCTACCAAATACAACTGACTCAACCCCATGGTCTTCATTGCCCTTGCCGCCGAGCCAATGTTGCCCGTATGAGACGTGTTAACCAGGATGATTCTTATCTGTTCAAGCATGTGTAAATCGTTGTTAGCCTTTAATTGGCCGAGAGTGTAGCACAGCAGTGTCGAATTCGCAGCGGTAGGCTGACTTCGTTTACAAGCCGTATTGAAATCTACGCCTGTAACGATTGATGAACTTTTAATCAATCTGATATTGCGAATCACATTGCATTATTAGAAGTAACTGGTACACTGCGCGCCGTTTTCTATTCGATCTTTTACAATTGGTGGTTCCTAATGCATCCGATGCTGAACATTGCGGTGCGCGCAGCGCGCGTGGCTGGCTCTATTATTGTGCGTGGTTTTGAAAACCGGGCTGAGCTGGTAAAAGAAGTCAAAGGCAGTAACGACTATGTTACGCAAATAGACAAAGAAGCCGAAATGGCAATCATTCATAAGATTCAACAGTCTTATCCTGCTCATAGCTTCCTGGGTGAAGAAAGCGGTGAAGTGGTTGGAGAAGCGCCGGAGTTTCAGTGGATCATTGACCCACTGGATGGAACGACCAATTTCATTAAAGGCATCCCGCACTTTGCAGTGTCTATAGCCTTACTTCACAAAGGCCGTCTGGACCAGGCAGTCGTATTCGACCCTATTCGCGGGGAGCTATTCACTGCGTCTCGCGGCCAGGGTGCACAATTAAACGGCTACCGTATTCGTGCGACCAAACCAAGAGACATGTCTGAAACCGTGCTAGCGACCGGTTTACCCTTCAAAAACAAAAGTCAGTACGCAGATTATGCTGTGCGTTTAAACAAGATTTTCCACGATTGCGGTGATATTCGTCGTGCAGGCAGTGCTGCACTGGACCTGGCGTATGTAGCCGCGGGTCGTCACGACGGTTATTGGGAGCGAGGCATCAAGCCCTGGGATATTGCTGCGGGTGAATTGCTGGTTCGTGAATCTGGCGGTTTGGTCACGGACTTTTCTGGCGGTAACGATCCGCTTTATAAAGGCGAGATTGTTGCAGGTAGCGTGAAAGTCGTTCAAGGCTTAGTGAAGCATCTGAAAGCCTAATCGGTCTTTACTAAGAACTAAAAGTAAAAAGCCTCCGTATCGGAGGCTTTTTTCGTTAATGGGTAGTGTTAACCGTTTAATGATGCAAGGTACTCTTTGAACTCTGCACCTAGAGAAGGGTGACGCAATGCGTATTCAACATTGGCTTTCATATAGCCCAGCTTACTGCCACAGTCATGGCTCTTGCCCTTCATATAGTAAGCATCGACCTGCTCGACTTTCATTAATGAAGAGATGGCGTCAGTCAATTGAATTTCACCGCCTGCACCTGGTGGGGTGAACTCAAGTAGTGACCAGATTTCCTGAGAAAGAACATAACGACCAACAACAGCCAAATCTGATGGCGCTTCCTCAAGCGGTGGCTTCTCAACCATGTCATAAATCTTTGCAGATTCGCCCGGCTTAATTGAAGCGCCTTCCAAATCAACGATACCGAATTTTGAAATGCTTTCCTGAGGAACTTGCTCAACCATAACCTGGCTCACGCGACTGGTGTTAAATCGGGAAACCATTTCGGCTAGGTTGTCTTTTTTAGGGTTGCTGGTGTACTCATCAATGATGACGTCTGGCAATACAACTGCAAAAGGATCATCACCGACCATTGGGTGTGCACACATAATTGCGTGACCCAAGCCCTTCGCCGCGCCCTGACGAACGTGCATAATGGTCACGTCCTTCGGACAAATAGACTGTACCTCTTCAAGTAACTGACGTTTAACACGCTGCTCAAGGGTTGTTTCAAGTTCGAACGACGTATCAAAGTGGTTTTCGATACTGTTTTTACTGGCATGTGTAACCAGAATAATTTCTTTTAAACCCGCCTGAACGCACTCGTTGACTACGTACTGGATCAAAGGCTTATCTACCACAGGCAACATTTCTTTTGGGATGGCCTTGGTGGCGGGCAACATACGCGTGCCCAGACCGGCTACAGGTATGACGGCTTTTTTTACCTGACTCATAGTTTTTGTCCTTTTATTGAAAGTCCTCGACCTATCGCATAGTAATGCAATCCGTATTCCGACATGGTTTTCGGATCATATAAATTACGACCGTCGAATATCAGCGGTAGCGATAGTTTTTCTTTTATTAAATCAAAATCAGGAGCGCGAAACGATTGCCACTCAGTACAAACAACCAGGAAATCCGCGCCATCAAGCGCCGCTTCTTTCGTTCCGGTAAGTTTCAGGTCGGCACGGCTGCCGTAAATACGCTGAGTTTCTTCCATGGCTTCAGGGTCAAAGGCTTGCACCGTTGCTCCTTTTTCCCATAAGAGCTCCATTAACACACGGCTTGATGCTTCGCGCATGTCATCGGTATTCGGTTTGAATGATAGTCCCCACAGCGCGACAGTTTTACCTGCCACATCGCCATCAAAGTGACTCATAATATATTCGAATAACTTTTCTTTTTGAGAGTAGTTTACGGCTTCGACTGACTCCAGAATTTTTGCTTCATAACCGACCTGATTTGCACTACGAATGAGCGCTTGCACATCTTTGGGGAAACAAGAACCACCGTAACCACAGCCCGGATAAATGAATTGATAGCCGATACGTGGGTCAGAACCGATACCCCGGCGCACGTTTTCGATATCTGCACCAAAATGTTCAGCCAGGTTTGCCATTTCGTTCATAAAGCTGATTTTGGTCGCCAGCATACAGTTCGCTGCATACTTCGTTAGCTCAGCAGAACGGATATCCATAGTAATCACTTTGTCGTGGTTACGGTTAAACGGCGCGTATAATTCACGCAGTTTTTTCTCTGCTTTTTCACTATCCGTACCAAGTACAATACGATCAGGTCGCATACAGTCATTGACTGCAGCCCCTTCTTTCAAGAATTCAGGGTTAGACACTACGTCGAAGGTGGTTGATTTGCCTAATTCCGCAAGCGTTTCGGTCACTTTGCCTTTTACTTTGTCCGCGGTACCAACCGGCACGGTTGACTTGTTAATAATGATTTTATGATTTTGCATATGGGTGGCGATAGTGGTTGCCACTGCAAGTACATATTTTAAGTCAGCCGAGCCGTCTTCATCCGGTGGCGTACCTACGGCTATGAAAATCAGCTCGCCGTGTTCAACACCACGCTGCGCGTCGGTAGTAAAATCGACACGACCACTATCGTAATTGCTGGTTACTAGTGGGGTAAGGCCAGGCTCATAGATAGGGATGATGCCTTTTTTCAGGTTATCAACTTTATTCTGATCCACATCAACACAAACCACATCGTGACCAACTTCGGCCAAAACCGCAGCTTGCACTAAACCAACATACCCAATTCCAAATACTGTTACCTTCACTTGTTCATTTCCTTTATATTTTACAATCGCATTTCAGTACATTGACTGCGCGATATTCCACTAATTTATACTGGTTTCATTAAAGCATCATGACGAAACAGGCTCAACTGAAAGTTTCGTATACCTGTATTCAACACTTGCCTATCGGCCCTGATACACGTTTGACTCCATCTTTTATTCCTTTCCACATAAACGCCCCTCGTTGTGGCCTCGCATCCAGTAAAAAGCGATTAACAATCCAACGGCATGGCAACGCGATTATGTTGCGGATTTTCCAGTAAGCTGGCACATAGGGTCTGGGTAACAACAAAAGCACATTTCGGAACTGATAATAAAGCCGAATAGGTTGACCAACCTTAAAATCAACACCGAGTACACGCTTCCTCGCGTCACCTTGCTTGTGAATCATGTGCAGATTACTATCGACAAATATCTCATAACCACATTGCCTCGCCCGCCAGCACCACTCGTGGTCAACGCCATCTATAAATAACTCGGTTTCCTTGAGGCCAACTTCATTTAAACAATGAACAGAAAGTACCATCCCCGAAGCGATAATTTGCGTAGCGGAAAGATACCCCTCCCCCACTGCTTTAGGCTTTTGAATCGAAGCTGTTACCGGCTTGTGATCAAACTCACTGACAATACAAGGGCCGATTGCTGCGACCTTTGGATGCATTTTTCTGGCTTTGATAATACTGGCCTGAAGGCCTCTGAGAAGAGAAAGACTTAGTAGACTGTCCTGGTCAAGTAACAACGCATATTCGTGTTGTCTTTGCTGTACCTCGCGCAAACCGATATTCTGCGCTTCCGCGATGCCGGCATTTTCCGGGCAATGTGTGTAGCTTACATAATCCGGCAACCAGTTGGCGTGAGACTCAGGGGAATTGTCAATTACAATGACTGACCACCCTGCGTCATTCAACAACGCTATATTATCTAGCAGCCGTGATTGTTCTGGGTGATAGAGGATGATAATGCTGGAGAACATCAATGTTTAATAAATTTCTCTAAGTAATGGCGATCAAGTTTGTAGGCTA
>NZ_CFIDRX010000195.1:0-7664 GCF_984433645.1 Marisediminitalea sp. | reverse complement strand
GACAAGGGACATTTGAGCCTGTACTTGCTGGCGGCCACGCTGGGACTTTTGATCATCGCCGTTCTCAATGTCAGTAATTTGTTTATATCTAAAGCCTTGTCTCAGCATCGGACGTTAGCATTACAGGCGGTGTTGGGGGCAAAACGCAACACGCTCTTTATGAGTATTTTTGCCCAGTCGTTTCTGCTGATGATGACATCGGTAGCACTGGCGTTGTTTCTGGCCGCCTGGGGAATTAAAGGGTTTAAAGCGCTCACTATGGGCAATTTACCGCTGGTTGGTGTAGTGTCAATTGACACTGTTGTTGTCTTAGTGGCGCTGGTCACCTGCTTACTGTTGTCGTTTGTATTTGCATTGGTATCGGCGTCACTGGTGAATTTTGCCGATTTACGAAAACAGTTACAACAAAGTGGTAAAAACACCGGGCAGCAGCTCTCTGCGGGTAAAACACGGTTGTTGGTAGGAACCCAAATGGCCGTCGCGACTGCCTTAATAATTGTTGCGGCATTTTCGTTAAGCCGGACCCATGACACGCTGAATCGCGACATGGGGGTAAACATAAAAAACATCCATGACTTGTCAGTGTTTGTGCCCTACGAGGGCGCAATGACTCCACAAGAGCGCGTAGAGCGGCGTAATGCAGTAAGAGAGAAAATCCTTTCGCATCCGAGTGTTAAATCGGTGAGTTTTGGTCGCAGTCCGGTGCGTCAGAATATTTTTGCGGCAACTTTAACCGACGCTCAGGGCAACGAGAGTATCTTTATGCCGCAAACCTGGGTGGGTACTGACTACTTTGAGCAGGTGGGAATGGAGATTATTGCCGGACGTTCCTTCAGCGAAGAAGCCATGCGTGGTGAAACGTTTGAGGTTATTGTGTCGGCTTCAGCCGCTGCGCTACTCGATCCCGAAAGTGACGTTATTGGGAAAACATACAATGGTAATGGCGAGGACCATCTCATTGTGGGTATTAGCGCCGATTTCAACCATCCGAATTTCTTTCAGGAGCATCAGGGGCGACACCTGTGGTGGTGTACAGGGCCAAATGGTTATAACTTTGTTTTAACCTTGCAAGACGGTAAAACACTAAGCCGGGAAGCCCTGCTTAAATACGTTCGTGAATACGATCAGCGCTTTATGATATGGGAGTATCTGTCACTGGAAAGCGAGTTGGCCAAAATGCTTCATATTGACAATATTACGTTGTTTGGTAGTTACTTACTGGCTGCGTTTACGCTGATTCTGGCGTGTATCGGTATATTTGGTGTGTTAAGTTATAACCTGAATATGCGTCGCTTTGAATTTGGTTTGCGTATGGCATTAGGGGCGAAAACCTCCAGGTTGTACCGGCTGTTGGGAACCGATGTCATCGCGCCGTTACTCATTGGGTGTGTAGGGGCATCCATTGTTACCGTAGCGGTGCTGTTGATGCAATCAACGGTGTTGTCTGCGTGGCTGCAATACTCCCCGGTGTTTGCATTACCCGCGGTTTTATTCAGCTTGATGATTGCTGTGATCAGTGGTTTGGTGCCACTACATAACATAATCAAACGCGCCCCGATGCGCGCACTGCGCAACGAGTAATTGGGAAATTTCGGTGAAAAATAGTAGTAATCTGGTAGGGATAGATGAAGCAGATTTTAATTGTTGACGATCAACAGGACATTCGATTGTCTGCCTCGTTGGTATTAACCCATCACGGTTATCAGTGTTTAGAGGCCGATTCACCGTTACAGGCGCTGGCCATTATCGAGCAACAACAAATAGATTTATTGTTGCTCGATATGAATTTCAATAAAGATACGACCTCTGTCGAGGAAGGACTGGCGTTGCTCAAGCAATTGAGTGAAATGAACCTGAGTTTACCCATCGTGGTAATGACGGCGTGGGCAAGTGTAGATATTGCCGTTCAAGCCATGCAGTCAGGTGCCGGTGACTTTGTAGAGAAGCCCTGGCAAAACAACCGCTTGCTCAGTATTGTGAAGCATCAGCTCGAAAACGCCCATTTGTCGCAGGAAAATAAGCGATTTTCCCAGTTGCAGAGAGAAAGTGAACATACACCTGCGCCATTGGCAGTGTCTGACATAATGCAGCAATTGATGGCGCAAGCCCGGCGTGTGGCACAAACTGATGCCAGTATTCTCATTACGGGTGACAATGGTACCGGTAAAAGTATGCTGGCCAGTTACATTCATGCCTGTTCCAGCCGCGCTAACGCGCGCTTTGTTAGTACCAATATGGGCGCGATCCCCGATTCGTTATTCGAAAGTGAATTATTTGGTCATAAGCGCGGCGCATTCACCGATGCTAAAGAGGACCGGTTGGGACGATTTGATTTGGCTCAGGATGGCACCTTGTTTCTGGATGAAATCGGGACCTTGCCGGGGCAATTACAATCCAAACTGTTAAGAGTACTGGAGACAGGCGAATACGAAAGTTTGGGAAGCAGCCGCACAATGCGCACGAATGCGCGAATTATTACCGCGACCAATGCAGACTTGTCACAACTCATTAGCGCTGGCCAGTTCCGAAAAGACTTATTATATCGCTTAAATACGGTGCAACTGCATGTGCCCGCCTTGAGTGAGCGGGTGCAGGATATTTTGCCGCTGGCAGAACATTTTTTGGCGCAGCACGCTGCAAGGTATCACAGGCCCGGTATTGAATTTACCGAGTTTACAAAACAGGCGTTGCTTGAATACCCTTGGCCGGGTAACGTCCGTGAGCTGAGTCACTGTATTGAACGTGCCGTGATTTTGGCGTCTGGTGACAGTATTGATGTGAAAGATCTGGCCCTTGAGCGCTCCCAGGCAATGGTCTCAAATCAGAGTGAGTTAATGACGTTTGAAGAGGGAGAGCGGCGTGTTCTTAAAGCGGCCCTGATTCATTACAGAGGCAATGTCGTTAGTGCGGCAGAGTATCTCGGACTGAGTAAATCTGCGATGTACCGACGTCTGGAAAAACTGAGTATTGAGCCAAAAGAGTTTGCATCTTGAAACCGACCGTCAGCTTTGAACGTTATCTGAAAATCAGACTTTGGCTATTAGGCGGTATTGGCACGTTATTGTGTATTTTAGTTAGCTTCCTGGCTGATTGGGACGGGTTGACCAGCTTTAGTTTGTTTCTTTTGGTATTGAGCCTGATTGGCGGTGTTTGCTGGCAACTGTATCGCAAAACGCTGGATGTGGTCGATCGCATAGGTTTACAGCTCGATGCATTGCGCAACGAAGAGTACAACACCTGGCATTTAGCAAGCTATAGGGGAGGCAGGGTAGCAAGCTTACGTGCAGACACCCAGCGTCTGACCCAAAAAATGCAGCAGGAGCGCGAAGCGATATTGCAACAGGAAACGGTCCTGTTAGCGTTGATTGAGCAGTTGGCCATTCCTGTCGTCGTCATCGATGCCCACAAACGCGTGTACTCTGCAAACTATGGTTACACGCAACTGATTGGAATGGGCGATCTTGCCGGGCGTTTCGCTTCTGAATGCGGCCTATTACACGACGGTGACAAATGGCACATTGCGGCGTCGTCGCCGTTGGCGGCCAATTATCGATTGTATGAAAATCATGTTATTCGCAATCGTCGAAAACTCGATATTGTTATGTGTTTTTCTGTTGCACAGAGTCTGCGTGACAACGAAAAACTCGTGTGGCAACGCTTACTTCGGGTGCTCAATCACGAAGTGCGAAATTCGCTGACGCCTATTTCTTCTATTGCCCAGTCTCTTCAGCAGATGACCGAATTCAAAGACGAAAAAGGGCATGAATTATTGCAGGTAATCGATAAACGCGCGCAGCATTTACTGAGTTTTGTGGATGCCTACAGCGCGTTTAATCGAATTCAGAAACCCAACAAGCAGGCTATCTCTATCGATAGTTTAAAAACCTGTATAGCTGCACTTAACCCTCGTGTTCGCATCGTAATCAACGACGATACCCCCATTTTCACCGATGAAGGCCAATTGCAACAAGTGCTGATTAATCTCGTGAACAATGCATGTGACGCAGATAGCGGCGGACAGGCTATTTTGGTTGAATTTGACATCGATGAGCAATTTCATCTTATCAATGTTATCGACAGCGGTGAGGGCATCTCGAATACGGATAATTTATTTGTGCCATTCTATTCCACCAAAGCGCAGGGAAACGGTATTGGTTTGGTGCTAAGTCGTGAACTTATTCGACAACAAGGCGGCGAGTTGACCCTGCAAAACCGAGACGGCGCACCAGGCGCCATTGCTCAAATTCGCTTGCCCAGAATGCGCTAATACCAGACTCATAATCATCGTAAGTTGATGAGCATTCATGCTTCCCGAACATCACTACGGGAATGAGATTACTCATCAATAGGGCGGAGCCTAATTTTATTTCCTGACGAATTAACACGGGTAAGCTTGCAACTGAAATAGCAGCTAGGCTGCGGGTTGTCGCCGAATTTGCCTTATAAACGCCTTGCAGTCGCTTACAAAAGCGGCGGTTTTACGCTGTGGTTGTGCTGGTTGATACTGCAAGCGGATGTATTGCTCGCTCAGCGAACGAAATTGAGCTGAGCTGGCTGGTGGTAAATGCGCGAATACTTTGTCATGGTAGGCCTGAGGGCCAAGATTTTCACGCTGAATGCCGGTGTAACCCGCTACTGCAGTAACGGCCTTTTGGTACCACAGCACCACGGGTTCCATTTGTTGCTTGCGCCAGTGAGGAATAAAATACAGTGCCAGCAGCAGGCCAATAACACCGAATATGGCCAGCACCAGATAAGTGATGCTCTTACCGGTAACCTTACCCAGTAGCAACGCTAGCAGATTCTGTTGACGCTGCGCGTCAAACCCCAGTACCCAGCGACTCCACTGGTAGTCCATTAAGCTATACAACATTTGCAGATCAGCCAGGAAAGGCAATTGCTTCAATCGCGCCAGTTGGTTGTTAGCCAGGAAGGCTTCTTCTTCAACGGCCTGCTGAATACCAAATTGAATGCGTTGTGGGGCTATAACTGCAGTGGGATCAAACCTAACCCAGCCTTGTTCGCCTATCCAGGCCTCTACCCAGGCATGGGCGTCGTACTGATACACACTGAGTACGCCAGGCTGAAGCACTTCGCCGCCGTGATAGCCTGCCACCATTCTGGCCGGAATGTCCATTAAACGAAGCGTGTAGGCCATGGCACTGGCGTAGTGGGAGCAGAAGCCCTGCTGATGCGTGAACAAGAAATCATCCACTGGTTGGTCAGGCATTGCAGGCGGCGTTAAGGTGTAGGTAAACCCCTGGGTAATAAAATACTCAAGCACGGCTTTGATTCTGTCTTCGGGATCAGAAAAACGTGTCGCAATTTCCCTGGCCCATTCCTGGGTGAGGGGATTCACGGCCGGGCTTTCTGGCTTTTGTAGGTTAAGGCGCTGATCCAATGATTCTAACGTTTGGCTCATATCGGCATTCGGGTAAGAACGCAGGCGATAAGCGCGTCTGGTCGACAACGGTGATTCACTTAGGATCTGGTAATCGGCGCCGCGCCAAATCATTTGGTCGCTGGCGTGATCGGCGGGCACGGCAATGTCAATGCCATACAGCCAGTGTTTATTGGTCGGTTGAGCTATCACTTCATACTGCCACCAACTGCCACTAAGCGACGGCGAAAATTCGTAGTTAAGTAATCGGTATTGCTGTCTCGCTTGCTTGCGTAGCGGGCTCACGGTCCACTGTTTACCGTCAAACTGTTCCAGCGTAATGGCACGCCAGTAGCGTTCATGTGGCTCTGGCACAGGGCCTTCAAAGGTGGCGCGAAAGACCAGCTCAGAGGACTGGGTTAAAGAAGCAATGTCGCCAGGGGAGACCGTGTCGGTAAGGCCGGTTTCGGTACTTTTGCCTACCGGCATTTTCCATAAGGGCGGTAATTTGGGCACAATTAAAAACAGCAAAATGGCAATGGGCAGTGCTTGTATGCCCATTGTGAGCACGCGTTTAGCATGCCAGCTAACGGTTTGCGATGGCGTAAAATAGCGAGCAAGGGCAACCAGCAGCGCTAGGGTCAGCAGGCCATAAAACAGCGTCATTACAAAGGATTGATGGAAGGTAAAGCCCATACCAATAACAAACAACGCGGTGCAAAACAGGTGAAATAGATCCCTTGGAGCATTCAGCAACATCAGTTTTAGTGCGCCTGCCAGAATGAGCAGATTGACCATGGTTAACAACAAGCCAATGGAAAAACTGAACCACACCAAACACACACAACACAATAAGCCGAGCAAATTGATAGTGCGGGAACTGGGTACAGGCTGGTACCAGCCAATGTACATCACTACTCGCATGGCCGTGGCGCATACTGCAATCAACAACACCCAGAACAACAGTGGCTCGAACAAACTGATACTCAGAATGCAAAACACTATCGCCATCAATAAGCTGGCGGTTTGATTGCGGATCGGTTTGTCAATCGGCTGCATAGGGCTGGTCCGTAGTGCGGTACTGAGCAAGCTGGCCCAAACACTGTAATTTGTGTTGTTCACCACTGCCGGGCTCAACAATCTGATCCCCCAGACGCAAACCAAAGGTTTGCTGTTGTCCTGTCAGCCGGTTTACCTGATAGCTTAGCAATCCCAGTGCTTTCTCCAGCGGCTCATCCTGATACATGGCCAAACTTAACCAGCCGCTTTCCTGGCGGGACTGATTAAACGTCTTGGTCGCCAGGTCACCCCCTTTCGCTGCCTGTTTCCAGGCGACTCTATTCATAGGATCGCCGGGTCTAAAGTGTCTTAAACTATCAAATTCATCGATACCGGGGTTGGGGCCACTGGTATCGCCTTGCGTTGTATCTGCACTGTCTAATATAAGTGAGGACGGAACAGGGGCAGGGTAAACGATAAGCTGTTGCTCAAAATCCAAATGAGTCCAGCAGCGAAACAGCCCCAGTGGGTACGTCGACGAAAAAGTGATTCGGGGTAGGTTAAAGATCCCACGGGTTCGGGTTGGCAGTAACAGTTTCAACTGCTTTTCCTGATCAGCACGGCGATTGAGCAGCGATAGTGAGGTGCCGCGCAGTTGCATATGTAAGCCGCCGTAAAATGGCTGTTGCGGGTGTTTGTCTTCTAATAGCACTGTAAGCAGGGCATGTTCGCCCGCGGTCACCGGTGCTATTGGTTTCAGCGAAAGCGTGGTTGTGGTGAAATTCCGGTAACTAATGAATAAGTGCAGCAAAAAGACAGCAAGTAAAAACTGACACAACAACAGCATCAGGTTGTTTTGGTAGTTGGTTCCCAGCAAGAATAAGCTGATACAGGTAAGTAAATAGCCAAAGCCAAAGCGCGTTGGAAAAATAAAAACGTTTTTTAAGTGCAGAGTGTAGCGATTACTGGCGGGTATACGCTTACGTAACCAGCGTTCGTGGTATTGATTAAAGCGCGCAGACAGTCTGGCCAGCATGACTAAGCAGCCAGTGGGTCTGTGAGATCTAATATGCGCTGACTCAGCAGCCCATCTTCCCGGTAGTCGGTTTGACTGCCGCGCAACCTGTGCTCAGCAATAGCGGTAAACACAGCCTGAATATCTTCCGGTAACACAAAATCACGATTGTGCAGAAAGGCCCAGGCCTGAGCGCCGCGTAACAGCGACTTGCTGGCGCGAGGCGAGAGCGGATAGGGGAATTCTGCATTATCACGACTTTGCTGCACC
>NZ_CFIDRX010000194.1:4689-7701 GCF_984433645.1 Marisediminitalea sp. | reverse complement strand
CGAATACGCGCGCCGTGTTTTCTGAAACGATTGCTAACCCGGTGACACAAGTATCTGATGCCCGCGCGATTGGACAGTGGTGTGAAGAAAATAACCTGCTTTTCATGGTAGACAATACTATGACACCGCCTCCGGCGTTTGACGCAAAAGCGATGAAAGCATCCCTCATTCTGTGCTCGTTAACCAAGTATCTGGCAGGGCATGGTCACGTGTTAGGTGGCGCTGTGATAGATACAGGCTTGTTCGATTGGACTACCTTTCCTAACATCAGCCCTAAATATCAGGTTGCCGACAAGGCCATGTGGGGCATTACGCAGATCAAGAAGAAAGGGTTGCGCGATATTGGGGCGACACTGGCTTCTCAGTCCGCACACTTGATTTCTGTAGGCATGGAAACACTGTCTTTGCGTACCGCCAGAAGTAACGAGAATGCGCTGAAACTAGCGACCTATCTTGAATCGCACCCAAATATTCAAACGGTGTACTACCCTGGATTAGCTAATCACCCACAGCATTTCATTGCGCGTGAGCAACTGGCTAATTATGGATCTATTTTGAGCTTTGATTTGGTGCCCGGCATTGAACCATGTGAATTTTTGGACAAGCTGGAGCTGGTAATTTCTGCCACGCACCTGGGTGATACCCGCACGTTGGCCTTGCCTGTTGCGCCAACGATTTTCTTTGAAAATGGGCAGCGAGAACGAGCGCGCATGGGGATCACGGAAACCATGATACGTTTATCCGTAGGCATCGAAGACACTGACGATCTGGTTGCAGACTTTGAGCAAGCCCTGAATAGCTTCTCGTTGTAACACCCACGTCAATTGCCACTACATTCATAAGCCTCTGTTGCAGCTGCACAGAGGCTTTTTCTTTGTTACGTCGTATTTCGCCTTTGTAAATTTCATTCTATTTAATCGAACGGTACACGTGATTTTTAGCCATGGATGCCTTACTTAACAGCTGATTTAATGAATACATCAACTGATAGGAGTGGCAGACATGAAAAATATTCTAGTAGTAAACAGCAGTTTAAACAGTGAAGCAGGTAATTCATCTAAGTTGGTAGCCAATTATCTGGACAAGCTTGCCAGCAAAGACGTGAAATTAGACTTACTTGACCTCAATAAAGCGCAGCTTCCACATCTGACCCAACAAGAAATGGCGGCGTGGATGACCGCGCCAGAAGAGCGTACACAAGCACAAGCAGAACTGGCAGCCATTTCAGATGCATTGCTGTCTCGTTTAGTAGAAGCGGATGAAGTGGTTATTGGCTTGCCAATGTATAACCTGGGCGTGCCTTCTACCTTCAAAGCCTGGATTGATAGACTGGCTCGCGCTGGAAAGTCATTCAAATACACGGAAACAGGTCCGGTTGGTTTGATTGCAGACAAACCTGTAACGGTGCTCGCCGCTCGCGGTGGCGTCTATGCGGGAACAGATTACGATACGCAGACGCCGTACATCCGTCACATTTTTGGTTTGATGGGGATCACCAGCGTGAATTTCGTGTATGCAGAAGGCCTGAACATGGGTGAAGAAGCGGCTGAGAAAGCTTTTTCTGCAGCAAATGAAAAAATTATTGAACTTTTGTCTAATTAATCAGACAAAACCTATGCAGTTAGCAAAAATAGCAAGGATGAGTTATCTGAACTATTGTTGCTAAAGTGTGTTCCAAGTTGAGTGTGCTTTAGCCCCGTAATTTACGGGGCTTTTTTTTGCCTGACAATAAATCGACCCGGGCAGGCCGATTTATCACAGTAACATTACATTGCCAGTGCTTTGGCAACATCGCCACGCAGCGACTTGTCTGACGGTTTTACCGAGCTTTTATAATGCTTCACAATGTTCCCGTTCTTGTCGACAAGGTACTTGTTGAAGTTCCAGCTTGGCGCTTCTCCGGTAGCCTTAGCCAGCATACGGAATAACGGGTCTGCGTCATCGCCTTTCACGTGGGTAGGTTCAAACATAGGGAATTTAACGCCGTAGGTTAACTCACACAATTCCGCTGTTTTTCCCTCATCTTTGGCTTCCTGATTAAAGTCATGCGACGGAAAACCTAACACGACAAAGTCCTGGTCTTTTAATTCAGCATACATGGCTTCGAGACCTTCGAATTGCGGCGTGTAGCCACAGTAGCTGGCTGTGTTCACGATAAGCAGTGTTTTACCTTGAAATTCACTGCACATGTTTACGGTTTCCTGAGAGTTCAGTTTGCGCTTCATGAATTTCAGTACGTCAGGGCAAGAGTTCGCCTGGCTGGTAAAAGCCACAGCACTTAACAGCAGGGCGCCCATTAATTTTTTCATTTTGTCATCCTTTATGATTGGTGTTTGTTGAGCAATACAGTGAAAACTATCGGCTTGGATCACAGTGACCCACAAAATACGGTGCTTATTAAGGCACTGTATTCGATCTATTGAAGCGGTGTTCTCACGGCAAAGCGGATAAGTTTAAGGATAAATATACACAAGCACGGGTTTATCATGGCTATAATGACGGGGTTGTAATTAATAAGTAAATAAGAATATGCCAAATCACCTGACCAGAAGTTTAATTGCAGGTAGTTTAAGCCTGCTTTTGTTCGCCTGTGCGAACACCACAGAATCCAGTACTCCTATTGCGCCGCAAACAACGGCCGCGTTGCCACAGCCAGCTAGCGTCGTTGTCCCCGATGTCGCTACATCCAAAAGCAACAGCGAGTTAACACTGAAACAAATTATGGCCGATCCCGATTGGCTCGGCAGGCAACCATCAAGGCCTTCGTGGTCATTGGATGGTGATATTGTGTATGCCCGCAAGCGAGAGGGCAGCGTCGTTGATGATTATTTCCTGATTGAAGCCGGAAAAACGGGCAACGGTGAGAAAATCGAGCTAAGCCAAGCGCATCAATACCGTTATGACGAGAAGGTCACCAGTCATGATGGGCAATATACGGCCTGGCGCTTTGAAGATAGCGTATTTGTAAAAATGCCAGACGGTGCAGTTGTGCAGCTCACTCGAGGAGGCCAA
>NZ_CFIDRX010000194.1:0-4679 GCF_984433645.1 Marisediminitalea sp. | reverse complement strand
GACCTTTATGACTGACAACCGGTTAATGACCAGAACGGGTGATAGTTTTATTGCTTTTGATTTGCGCACCGGCCAGCAATCCTTACTGATGAGCTGGAAATTTGCTGATGCGCCCACTGCCAATAAGCCACCTAAAGACTTTATTGCAGCAGAACAACAAACGCTGATCCAGTACATTCAGGTACAGCGCAAAAATCGCGAAGACAGGTTCGAACACGAAGCTGCCATGCGCACAGCAAGCACTGCCGTGGCTCCAGAGCCATTTTATTTCCCATCGGGTGAGCGCCTGGTGGCTGCAACCTTATCGCCTAATGGTCAGCACGCCATTGTCGTAACAACTAAACAAGGTAGCTATCGGGATAAAACCGACATCATGCCGCACTACATACAGGAAGATGGCCGAATTGCAGCAATTGACGTGCGACAGCGCGTTGCTGATGCAAAGCCGGTCGAAGAAACCGTGTGGCTGGTTGACTTGAATGCACACTCGCAACACAAATTGTCGTACGTTAACCTGCCAGGCTACAACGATGACGTACTGGCCGCCGTGAAAGCAGAAAATGCAGCTGCACGTGGTGAAACGTACACGGTAAACCGCTTGCCCCGGGCCATAGGTTTGCTGAATAGCTGGTACTGGAGTGAACCTTCTGTACGTTGGCATCAGGATGGCACTGCGGTTGCGCTTATGCTGGAAGCGTGGGACAACAAAGACCGCTGGATTGTCACTGTTGATTTTGACAGCAAGCAATTCAACACAGAACACCGTCTTCACGACGATGCCTGGGTAAATTATCGCTACAACCAGTTTGGCTGGTTACACAATTCACATACGCTGTTTTATCAGTCGGAACATACCGGTTACAGCCACCTCTATGTCCAAACGCCAGGCCAGGCACCTCGTGCCCTGACAGCCGGTGAATACGTTGTCGATGAAGTCACCCTGACTAATGACGATCAGTACGTGTACTTTAAAGCCAATAAAAAACACCCGGGTATATACGAAATTTACCGCGTCAATGTTGAAACCGGTGAGCATGAAACTCTGACCGAATTGAATGGTATGACGGATTACGTATTAAGCCCTGGCGAAGACGCGCTGCTGCTGACCCATTCTAAAGTCACGCAGCCTCCAGAGTTGTTTTTACAAACACTTACTTCGGGCTCTTCACCAGTTCAACTGACGAATACCGTGAGTGAGGCTTTCAAAGCGTTGCCGTGGACTGCGCCGCAAATCGTCGCTATTCCTTCTTCACACACCGACAAGCCAATTTACGCACGCGTGTATTTGCCTGAAGGTTACGAGCAAGGTAAAGCGAAACGCGCGGTTGTGTTTAACCATGGCGCGGGCTATCTACAGAATTCACATTTGGGATGGTCGGGGTATTTCCGTGAGTTCATGTTCCACAGCCTGTTAGTACAAAAGGGCTATGTGGTGCTGGATATGGATTACCGCGCCTCAGCCGGATACGGCAGAGACTGGCGAACTGCTATATATCGCCAAATGGGGACGCCGGAGGTCGAAGACTTACGCGATGGCGTAAACTGGCTGGTTGAGAACGCCAATGTTGATCGTCAGCGTATTGGTACCTACGGTGGATCTTATGGTGGGTTCCTGACCTTTATGTCGATGTTTAATGCACCGGATTTGTTCCAGGCCGGCGCCGCACTTCGTCCTGTTTCTGACTGGGCACATTACAACACGGCGTATACGTCAAATATCCTGAATACACCGGATGTCGACCCAATTGCCTATCGCAACAGCTCGCCAATCTATTTTGCAGAAGGCTTGGAAAAAACATTGCTCATTAACGCGCCTATGGTAGACAACAATGTGTTTTTTGTTGATGTCGTGCGTTTAGTGCAGCGCATGATCGAGCTGGAGAAAACCGACTTTGAAACGGCCATTTACCCGGTAGAACCCCACGGCTTTGTGCAACCAAGCTCGTGGTTAGACGAGTACCGTCGAATCTTTAAGCTATTTGAAGAAAACCTGTAACGGGTTATTCATTCTAAAAACTAAAAGCCAGTCAGGAATACATTCCTGGACTGGCTTTTTTATACTTTGTGTAAAATCAGGCGGCCTGTTTGGGCTTAATGGCTACATACAACGCTGACATCGCCCACATCAGAATAAACAACGCTAATCCACTCACTGCGCCATACAAATGGGCATCAATGGCAACCGAGGCACCAATCAAATCAGCAACCTCGTCGCTGCTGCCTTGCCATTGTTCCCAGCCGACCTTTGCAACAATCCCCAGCAGGAGCAATACGCCTGAATAAATCTTATTGCGAATATCCATGCACGCGCCCCATACAAATAAGCCGTGCAATGCCCCTGACAACCCGACATACCAAATTAACGACGGTGACAAATAGTAAATGCCCAGACTGGTGCCTAAGCCACACCACAAAAACAACTTGATAAACAACATAGGCCTGTAGTGTTCACCGTGCAGAGCCCATAGAAAAAACAACCCAGCACTGTTTAACAACAGGTGATATCCGTTGGTGTGTACGAGGTTTCCTGACAATAGTCGCCAGGTTTCCAGGCTTTCCAATGCATAGCGATCGTAGGCTAACAATTCGGTAGTAGCAGAGCCCGATAGAAATAACAGGAACACAGTAGCGAGCAAGATCAGAGGACCAAGGCTAAACTGTGGTTTAAGTGGTAGCGCAACTATCATTGGAATTAATTTTTGTATCGGTAAGGGGAGCGCTATGATAACGAAAAACCACTCTGGTACCAATTAATCTGCGGCAAGTACGCTGACCCTCGCGTACAACGTGCCTCCCGGAGGTATGCCGCGCATAACAAAATACAATGGAGACTAGCATGTCAGAGATTCAGATCATCAGCCAACAGGCCGTTACCGAGATTGTTATCAACCGTCCAGAAAAGAAAAACGCGTTAACCCGTGAAATGTACAAAACCATGGGCGATGCCATCATTGAAGCCGAAGCCAGTGAGGCGTGTAAAGTCGTGGTTATCCGCGCTAACGGTGACATTTTTTGTGCGGGTAACGAAATTTCAGGTTTTGCGAATCATGGCAAAGAACCGCATTTGGCTGAGACAGTAGGTTTCATGAAAGCGTTAACCAACTGCAAAAAGCCAGTAATCGCCGAAGTTTCAGGATTAGCGGTTGGCATTGGCACAACCATGCTGTTACATTGTGACTTAGTGTATTGCGCAACCGGCACTCGATTTGTATTACCTTTCATCAACTTAGGGTTAGTACCCGAGTATGCCTCCAGCTATATCATTCCTCGCATGGCAGGACGCCGACGCGCCAGTGAATGGTTGATGCTGGGCGAACCCTTCAGTGCGCAAGATGCCAGCGATTTTGGTTTAGTTACAAAAATTGTCGAACCCGACGCCTTGCGGGATACCGTTAGTGAAGTTGCCAACAAGCTAGCGGCCAAACCAAAATTCGCTCTATTACAAACAAAAGCATTATTAAATAACGAGGCAGAAGACATCCAGCAGCACATGGACTACGAACTGGATATCTTCATTGAAGCAATGGGCACTGACGCTGCGCAGGAAGCGTTTGATGCATTCCTGCATAAGCGACCAATTAACCCGGAAAAATTCAAATAGAGGAAGATTCACTTTGAGTCGTAGTCGCACAGGTAGTTATATTCTGGCAGGGTGTTTAGCCCTGTCTGCCAGTTTCCCTTCTTTTTCTCAGCAAGCGCCCCGCGAAGCGGGTGAACCTGAAGCCGCTACGGGATACGTTGAAAAACAAGCATTGGCCAGCAAAGACTATATGGTCGTTGCGGCCAATCCTTATGCATCCTGGGCAGGAAAAAATATCATTGAAAACGGCGGAAATGCCATTGATGCTGCCGTTGCAATACAGGCCATGCTGACGTTGGTAGAGCCGCAGTCATCCGGTGTGGGCGGTGGTGCGTTCATGCTGTACTGGGACAATGAAACCAAAACACTGCATACCTTTGATGGTCGCGAAATGGCGCCCGCAGGTGTAAATGCATACTGGTTCATGGAACACGGTCAGCCCATGAAGTGGATTGATGCCGTGGTGGGCGGAAAATCAGTAGGTGTGCCGGGTGTGATGAAAGCGCTGGAAACAGCCCACACAAAATACGGTGAATTGGAATGGAAAGCGTTGTTTACCGACGCCATCGCTACCTCGGAAGAGGGGTTTAAAGTATCCAAACGCCTCGAGAAACTGGTCACAATGGCCGAACAGTATCACAAGGGCATGAAAGCGTTTCCGTCGACGGCGACCTATTTTTACCCTGCCGGTAAGCCGTTAAAAGCGGGTACGACCAAAAAGAACCCTCTGTTAGGTAAAACCCTGCGCAATATTGCAGAGCAGGGGACCGACTATATGTACAAGGGCGATTTGGCTACCAAAATTGCCAAGGCAGTACAAACGGCCAACATTAATCCCGGAGTGCTGAACGAAGAGGACCTGGCTAACTACAAAGTTATCGAGCGACAGGCTGTTTGCGGTGAATACCGAGCCAAGCAAATTTGCGGGATGGCACCACCCAGCTCTGGCGGGATCAACGTCTATCAGATCCTGAAACTGCTGGAGCGGTTTAATTTAACTGACTACGCCATCGACAGCCCTGAGTTTGCGAACTTGTATACGCAAGCCAGTGCGTTAGCCTATGCTGACCGCGAGAAATTCATTGCTGACAGTGACTTC
>NZ_CFIDRX010000193.1:0-7745 GCF_984433645.1 Marisediminitalea sp. | reverse complement strand
TGTGTTTCTGGAACGTTGTTATTTGATTCCTCTGGGTATGAGCCAATCTGAACTGGCTCGCGTGCTCGGGGTATCCCGCCGCCGTGTTCATGAAATTATAAATGGGCAGCGCGCTATTTCTGCCGACACCGCACTGCGCCTTGCACACTACTTTCAAACGACCCCCATGTTCTGGCTGGAAAAGCAGTTGTTATGGGAATTGTACGACGCCACGCATAAATTTTAATTAATTTGAAATTTAACCTTCCATTTTTTAGTTTAATTGGAAAGTTATTGACCATAATTTTATTGCTGGTACTTGTAACGCCACTCGTTACACCCCGTGAAACGGGCCTCAGCCCACATGCCTGATGTTGGCATGGTCTTTGTATTTATCAGTAAATGTAAAAGAATTGTAATTTGGCCAATCGAAGCCAACTAACCAGATTGTACAGAACAAAATCTAATGAATGAAAAACAAGTACTTATTTTAGGCATTGGCAATATTCTTTGGGCTGACGAAGGCTTTGGTGTACGTTGCGTAGAAACACTTAATCAGGACTACGTATTCCCTGACAATGTCAACATGGTCGATGGTGGTACGCAGGGGATTTACCTGGTTCAACATGTTCAGGAAGCCGATGTGTTAGTGGTGTTTGATGCCATCGACTATGGATTACCACCGGGTACGCTGAAAAAAATCTACAACGAAGATGTACCCAAATTCATGGGCGCCAAACAAATGAGCCTGCATCAAACCGGCTTTCAGGAAGTACTCGCCATGGCCGAGTTCACCGGTAATTACCCGGCTGATTTACTGTTGGTGGGGTGTCAGCCTGTTGAACTGGAAGACTTTGGAGGCAGTTTGCGCCCTGAAGTCAAAGCCCAGGTTAAGCCAGCGATTGACATCGCGTTGGATTATCTCGCTAAGTTTGGCGTCGAACCTACACGCCAGGCCGGTAAGGCACAAGCGCTTTCACCCGGGCAGTTAAATTTAAGTGATTATGAACAAGGTCGTCCGGACGAGGCGTCAGCCTGTCGTACTGGTGACATTCGTGTCATTGCGGGAGCGACTTCAGTGCCAGAGGGTACAGACTAATGTGTATTGGTCTTGTGTACCAGGTACTTGAAACCACCGAGCATCGTGCTCGGTGCCAGCGCGGTGAAGACATTCGTTGGGTGGATACCTCATTGGTTGGCTCAGTTGAAGCGGGTGCCTGGCTGCTGATCTTTTTGGATGCTGCGCGAGAAATACTGTGCCCAGAGCGCGCCAAACAGGTTGAAGAGGCCGTTAGTGCCATAGAACGCGTGATGTCTGGCCAATCAGTAAACCTCGACGATTGCTTTGGTGATTTGGTTCACAATGAGCCTGAGTTACCCGACCATTTAAAACCATTATTAAAATAAGAGAACAACATGACTTCACCACTAATAGACCGACTGGTCGACGAACTGGGCTACCCGGTGCTCGACGATGACAATTTCGAAGACTTTATTACCAGCACCCCCTACAGCGTCTTGTTTTTAACAGAAGATCCTAAACGCTTCCCGGAAAGCCTGGATGTCGCGGTGATTTTACCCGAGTTAATCAAGCGCTTCGGCCAGCTTACCCCGGCTGTGGTGTCGACGAATATTCAGACAGCCTGCAGAGGGCGATACAACTTTATGGCCTGGCCGGCACTGGTGTTTCTGAAAAACGGGCAGTATCTGGATGCCATTACGAAAGTGCAAAACTGGGATGATTATGTGCGTGAAATCAGCCGTATTTTAACGCTCGAGCCGCGGCCGGACCCGGGTATCGGTATTCCGGTTGTGTTTAACCCCATTAGCAAACCCTGCGGACAGTAAGGATTTAATATGCGTGACATTAGTATAAACATCGTCAACGTGCCTGTAGGGCCGGGTAGTCAGCCAGAAGGCGATATGGTGCTGGACTACATGAAAATGCCTTCTGAGATGAGCACTTACGACATGCCGTCCTTCCCGGAAGAAAGCGAACTAGAACGTTGTCCTCAAGCGATGGCCATTCTGGCTGATATCCAATTGATGCTGGCTCAGATTAACGATAATGGTCAGGCAAGTATCCTTACCTTAACTGAGTTGCCTGACGCGGATTTGAATCTGTTAAACCAGATATTGGGTGAGGGTGAGGTCAGTGTCCTTATCGAGGGCGAGCGCCCGGTTCGTATTCAGGAAACGGTAATGGCAGGCATTTGGCGACTGCGCACCTTTGATGAGCAGGGCAACGTGCTGTCGGAAGCGATTGAAGTAGCTGAAATTCCGGAGTGCGTGCGCGAAAAAGCTTTTGCGACAAAAGTAAATCTTACTGAACGCATCGAGGCCTTGCCTGAGGGGCTGCTTAATGCGCCGTCAGTATTGGTAGAAATTGCAGAAACGTCAGAACAATACAAACAACAACCAGACATGGCGTCGCACGTGATAAACCTGTCTTTGTTGCCCTTTTCACCCGAAGATCACTACAGCCTCACCACTACTACAGGCACGGGCTGCGTTACCATCTTATCGCGTGGCTACGGAAACTGTCGCATCACGTCAACTCAGGTAGATGGTCTGTGGCGTGTGCAGTATTACAACAGTACGGATCAACTGATTCTGGATACGTTGGAAATTGTGGCAATTCCGGCCGTTGCTTGCGCAGCTCCGGAGGACCTGGCTGATTCCGCTATTCGTTTGGAAGAAATCCGCGACGCGTTAATGTAAGGCAGTATTATGAGTTTTCAGGGTTTTGAAGGTAGTTACCTTGGCGATGACAGTCGGATTGAAGCTGATGCCAAACTGGAATGCAAAATATGCTGGTACGTGTACGACCCGCTGAAAGGCGATGAAGTCTGGCAGGTACCACCTGGTACGCCATTTGTGAAACTTCCCGATTTCTGGCGCTGTCCCGAATGTGACGGTGATCGTGACCAGTTTATGGTAATCGAGGAGTAGTGGTGGATCACGAAGCTGCAGTCGTCGCGTTTTATCGGTCAGTAGACGGCAAAATGGTTGACCTGCCGGTTTACAACAAACAGTTATCCATTGATGCTACCGCGTTTAGAAAATGGGATAGCTATGATATTGGGGTGGTAGTCACACCCTGGTGTATGAATGTGTTGTTGTTACCCACCGGTACTGCTGAATCGCACGCTTTCGAACCAGGGCAGACGTTTTATTTGCAGTTTCCATCAGGGCAATATGAATTCATTTGTGCTTATGATGAACGTCTGGGTGACTATGCGACCTGCTCGGTGTTTTCCCCCATGTTTGAGTTTTCTGAACAGGCTGTGGCCTTGGAAACGGCAACCGCAGTATTGTCTGCGCTATTCGACGAACAACACAAGTCTGAATCTGAGCGGCATCAGACGCGTAAGGTAATGGCTGAACAGCATCGAATACTGGAAGAGCAAGCTGCCAAACAGGCAAAGGATACGGGAGAATCTGATTCTTCAGTTCAACCAAGTGAGTTGCCAGAGGGGCTTAGTCGCCGTGCATTTTTAACCGGCGGGCTTCGCAGAAGTGAGGCAGAGCAATCGTGAACATTGCTGCAGAGTTAGCCAATAGCAACACCAAATCTGAATCGGCTCAGCCAAAAACCGGCGGTCTTAACATTCAGGTGGTCTATTTGCGGAATCGCATTACCGATGTGCTGATACATAATTCCCGCCCTATGGTTGCGAGTCGAATTTTTGTTGGCAGAAGCGTTGAGCAAGTATTGGCGCTCATGCCGTCATTGTTTTACGTCTGTGGTGTAGGTCAGCTCGTTGCCGCGCTGCAAGCAATTGAAAGTGCGCTCAATAAGCCGGTTTCAACTGAAGTAATCAGAGCGCGTGAGGCGTTGCTCATGGCGGAATCGTTGCGAGAACAGGTGTTCAGTTGGGTGATCAACTGGACACCGCAGAATAAGTCTAAGCTGTGTCATATAGTGGACTGGTTTAATACGTGCAAACGCAGGCTTGACTGGAGTCTGACAGTTGAACCTCAGGTAGTTGAGGGGGTAAAAGGTTCGGAGCTCGACCCAGCGAAAGTGCTGGATGAATTACAGTTGCACTTGCGAGAAGCAATGCAACACTTTGTTTTAAAATATAAAAAAAATTCATCGTTGGCCAAGCTGGGGATTTCTTCTGAACGTTGCGGATTATTGGCCGCGTGCGATGAATACCCGTTTGGTGTTGCCGCAAACAGGTTACTATTGGGTAATCAAGATGTGGTTACTGACGTCATTCAGGCTTTGGATGCGCCTTCGGCTACAGCGTTTTGTTTGCAACCAACGGTAGCAGGACTGCCACAGGAAACGGGCAGTTGGGCCAGACGTCAGTTAACAAATAACACCGCATCGCGAAAACAAAAGGGTAAGAATGTAACTGCGCGAGTTCGCACGTTGTTTGACGAAATACGTCAGGCTGAAGCGCGTTTTGAATCGATAATCTCTGAAGGTGATAAAAAGGTCGATTCAGTCAAAAGTAAAGGGTGCGCTATAGTGGAGACCGCCAGAGGAACCTTGTTCCATCGGGTTCAACTATCTGAAAATAATACAGTAAAAGATTATCAGATTATTGCGCCGACAGAGTGGAACTTTCACCCGCAGGGTACATTGAAAACCATGTTATCGGGGCTAACGCTACCGCGAGAACAGGTTAAACCGGTAAGTGAAATACTGATTACATTGCTCGACCCATGTGTACCCTGGCAGTTGGAGGTGATTCATGCATGAGATGTCTATTGCAGAAGGCATTTTACAAGTTCTCGAAGAACAGGCTGTCAGCCAGTCATTCGAGAAAGTGAAGGCAGTGTGGCTGGAAATTGGCCCCCTTGCCGCTATTGAAACAGACGCGTTGACCTTCTGTTTTGACGTAGTGATAAAAGAGAGTCTGGCAGAAGGCGCCAGTCTGCACATTATCAAATTACCCGGAAAAGCGTTTTGCTTACAGTGTCTGGATACCGTCCCGGTCACGCAGCGCTATGACAGTTGCCCTGTTTGTGGCAGTTATCACTTACAGATAACACAGGGCGATGAAATGAGAATAAAAGAACTAGAGGTAGCTTAACCATGTGTACAGTTTGCGGTTGCTCAGAAGGTGAAGTCAGCATCGAGCATGATCACTCCCATAGCCATGCTCATTCACATACTCATGGCCATGATGATCATCATCATGGTCACCACCACACTCATCATGAGCACGACCATGCAGGAATTGAAAGTGAAGGCGACAATATTCATTTTGGAAAAGGGCCGGCTCACGCTCATGTCGCGGGTCTGAGCCAAAGCCGAATGGTGCAGATAGAACAGGATATTCTGGGCAAAAATAACCAGTATGCGGCGCAAAACAGGGCGCGCTTTGCGCAACAGTCGATGTTTGTGCTGAATCTGGTGTCCAGTCCCGGCTCAGGCAAAACAACCTTACTCACAGAAACCATTAATCACATCAAATCCCGCTATACCGTGGGGGTTATCGAAGGTGATCAGCAAACTGCTAACGACGCCGACCGTATTCGCGAAACCGGTGTACAGGCGGTGCAAATCAACACAGGCAAAGGCTGCCACCTGGACGCTCACATGGTCGGTCATGCCATGGAGAACTTTTCCGACTTAACCGGTGGTGTGTTGTTTATTGAAAACGTTGGTAATTTGGTGTGTCCGGCATCGTTTGACCTGGGCGAAGCCGCCAAAGTGTCCATTTTGTCGGTAACGGAAGGCGAAGACAAACCGCTGAAATATCCCGATATGTTTCATGCTTCGGAACTCATGATCCTGAATAAAACGGATTTGTTGCCGTATCTGGATTTCGATGTTGAGCGCTGTATTGAATATGCAAAACGCGTTAACCCGGACATTAAAATCATCCAACTGTCGGCCAAAAGCGGAGAGGGTATGGACCAGTGGATTGACTGGATCAGTCACAAACGGGCATCCATTATTGAGTCGCGTATTCAAATCCTGCAGCAGCAAATTGAACAGTTTAAGGCGATCTTGTAATGCCTGCCTCAACACGCCCGGTAGTCTTGTGTGTCGACGATGAAGTGCGTTCTCTTGAAACGCTGGAACGCACGTTGGATGAAGAATTTGATGTGCTGACCGCAAATAGTGCGCAGGTGGCATTGCGTCTTCTCGAAGACAATGATGTTCAGGTGATTTTATGTGATCAGCGTATGCCGGATCGCACTGGCGTTGAACTGCTCACTGAAGTGCGGGAGCGTTGGCCTAAAGTCGCACGCCTTATTTTGTCGGGGTATACCGATTCAGAGGACATTATTAAGGGGCTCAACGAAGCCGGGATCCTGCAATACATCACCAAGCCATGGCATCCGGAAAGCTTGTTAATGACTATTCGCAGCGCCTGCCGTATGTGTGCGTTACAAAGCGAAAATGCCTTGCTAAATATGGAAATGCGGCTAACGGAAACCCAGGCTGAGCAGCAGGTTGTCGAGAAGAAAGCCCAATTGCGAAGCAGTTTCGATCTCAACGAAATCAAACGCCATGCGCAAAGCCCGCTCAACAAGATTTGCGATCAGGTCGGAAAAATAGCGCCTTACGACGTATCTGTATTGGTAACTGGCCCGTCTGGTGCAGGTAAAGAGCTATTTGCCAGGGCGCTGCACTACAACAGCCTGCGTGCAGACCGGCCCTTCGTGGTGGAAAACTGTGGTGCGATGCCCGATGAATTACTCGCGTCTGAATTATTCGGCCATAAAAAAGGGTCGTTCACCGGTGCTATTACCGACCATGTGGGTTTATTTGAGCAAGCAGATGGCGGCACTATTTTTCTTGATGAGATAGGTGAAATCAGCCCGGCCTTTCAGGTAAAGCTGCTGCGTGTGTTACAAGAACGCGAAATTCGCAGGCTGGGTGAACAACAACGTCGCCAGGTTAACGTTCGCATTGTGGCGTCGACCAACCGGGATTTAGAGGAAGAAGTTCGCGCCGGGCGTTTCCGTCAGGATCTGTATTTCCGACTTGCTGAGGTTACCCTTGAATTACCCGCATTGTCCCGCCGTACCATCGATATACCGGTACTGGCTAACAACTTTCTGCAAAATGCCATGCACCAGTTTGACAAGCCGGTAAAAGGTTTCAGCGAAGAGGCGATTGCTTGTATGAAACGCTATAGCTGGCCTGGAAATGTGCGTGAATTGCAAAACGAGGTGCGTCGCATGCTGGTGATGTGCGAAGGCGAATGGTTGACCGCGGATCTGTTAAACCCACGCGTGCTGCGCGCAGCGCCAGACGCCGAAGATGACGACATTGACATGTTTGCAGGACTCGAAGGCACCTTAAAAGAAAAGGTGGAGTTACTGGAAAAACGTATTTTACGTGAAACCCTCATTCGGCATCGCTGGAACAAAAGCAGTGCGTCGTTGGAATTGGGGTTATCCCGGGTTGGCTTGCGCTCTAAGCTTGAACGCTATGAGCTCGAGAAAACCGGTGACACTGATCCAAGTAAACAGCATTAAGCGGGGAGAATTGGTATGTGTTTAGGTATTCCCGGTCAAATCGTCTCGATTACCGACGAAGCGTTGCAAACCGGGGTTGTGCAGGTATCCGGTGTAAAGCGAGAGGCGAACCTGAGTTGTGTGGTACCAGCTGATGGCAATTTGCAGTCGCTGGTAGGCAGATGGGCGCTAGTGCATGTTGGCTTTGCCATGAGCATTATCGACGAAGAAGAGGCGCAGCGGACTCTGCAAATTCTTGCCGAAATTGGCGAGTTGCAGGAAGAGCTGGACGCCATGCAGCACGGCGTCTGAGTAGTGAATCATGAGCAATCAAT
>NZ_CFIDRX010000192.1:0-7826 GCF_984433645.1 Marisediminitalea sp. | reverse complement strand
GGTTACGATGTACATCGTGACAGCGGATACTGTAAGTACAAACACCACCAGCACCACCCAGAGGTGTCCTATTACTGAGCTTTTGATATTGTTAAGCGAAGCTTTTACGTCAAAGCTATCCGCTTCAGGGACATGAGGAATGGCTTCTTTTTCAAACATCAGTTTATGATCACTTCAGTGGTTTCGTTCACGTCGTCCAACTCTTCAATTAAGCGAAACTGAAAATAAGGAGCTAACACCTGGTTCACACCGGTAAGCGGCGTATTAATGAAGTCTTGTATTGCACGCACAAATTGCGAGCGGTGGCTTTCCGGAACAAATATAATGTCTTCAGGTAGCAAGCGAATATTTTGCATGGCGAGGAAATAAGACGACTGACTGTGGTTCGCTAATTCAAGGGTAATTGCGCGTAAATGGCCGTCCTTGTGTAAGCGAATAACGGCGAGCTGCTCCACTTTCGCTTCGCGTTTTATTCCGCCAACCTGCGCCAGTGCCTGGGCTACGGTCTTCGCTTTGCGAATGGGTATGGCAGACGCCACTTGAACTTCACCGTGTACGTAAACCATGGGCTCCACAACGTTTTCAACAAAAACGCTTACTTCTGGTTCTTTTAATCGCACTGACAAGGCTTTTGTTACCAACCGGTCAAGTTCCATTGGCGTCAGGCCGGCGGCTTTGATGTCATCTAAAACGGGAAGAGTCAGATATCCATCGGGACGAATGGTCACTGTCTTTGAGAAATCCGGGTGGCGGTACACATACACTTCAACCTGGTCGCCCGCCTGAAGGGTATAATCGCGAGTAAAGCGTTGCAGAGATTCAACTACCTGAGGGTTTGCTTCTACAGCAACAGGGGAATAGGGTGAAGAACAGCCGGTAATCAATCCTATGCTTAACACCGCCAACATGGCACAACAGCTATTTCTAAACGTGTTGCGGTTTACTCGTTGTTTTACTTCCATCACAAACTTTTCCGCTTCCTGTTTATATTCAGTTATTTTTGGGGAATGGCACCTGCGCTCATGAGGTGGTCCTTTACCCTTCTGTTTCTTTTGTTAACGTGGTTGTGCTTGGTATTTATTGCTCCGCATATGGCGAATTAGTGCAACCTGCGTTAACGTTATGTCAGTTTTCAGTGAGAAAATATAAAGCAAAGGAAGTGATACTGCTTTCCTTAGCAAAATGTAAGCGTCCTGAAATTAGTTAAAATATGTACAACCCTAGTTTGATAAATTGTATTTTTAGGTGCAATCTTTTTTTTAACTTTTCCGGGATTTAGTCATTTACCTACCCCGTAGTCACTTTTTTCACAAGGTAAATAGCAACACCGCGTAAAGCACTTACAAACATCATGGAACTATTAGAATAAACTCTGGAGCAAAAGGGAACTCGGATGACTAAAATACAATCACCGAAAATGGTCGTGATTGTGTCTGAAGATTACGGTGAATTGGGACATGCCTCGTATTTTTTGACCTTGTGTCGGCAATGGGATGTAAAGGTGGTCATTCCGGAAAACCGGATAGGTATTGCGGATCACCTGAATCCTGACATGTTGTTTGCCTATCGCACCATTCAGGATTGTGAAGACCTGATCGACAGGCATGAACCTGCTGCGGTTGTGCTATTTTCCGGATATTTAGTTTACACCCACGAACCCTATAGTTTTATAAAGTTTTCTGCGTTGCTTACCCGGTTAAAATCGAAGGCGATATCAGTTTTCACCAGTGACCCCTTACTTGGCATTGACATAAAATTGCTGTCTGGCAATTTTGCCGTAAACAATGGCAACGACAACAGCGTTACGCACATAACGAAGCGCTATATCAAATCTAT
Source organism: Marisediminitalea sp. (assembly GCF_984433645.1). Classification (NCBI taxonomy): domain Bacteria; kingdom Pseudomonadati; phylum Pseudomonadota; class Gammaproteobacteria; order Alteromonadales; family Alteromonadaceae; genus Marisediminitalea; species Marisediminitalea sp. Next base: position 5,990 of record NZ_CFIDRX010000192.1, on the reverse strand, counting down.
TTATCTAGCCGGTCGGTTACAAGTGCTCCGACGTCAGTTCGCAAACGACGTGCATATTTATCCCGTGCCGATAGATCAGCAAATTAAACGAAATAAGCCGGTTTATTATCGTTCCGTCAGTTTCTTTGAAGACATCGCATCAAAGCCATGTAACGAAAAAGAACTGGTGTTTGTTATGGCAGAGATAGACTTCTACCGCTTGCAGGCATCCCGACAGGACTACCTTGGAGACTTTTTAGAGACGATCAATGCACTTGCAGGACAAGGGTATATCGTTCGCGTGGTAGGTACGCCGGCGCTTGAGACACTGCTTAAGGCATCTGAATTACACAGTAATATCCAGTGTTATGGCACTTTGTCTTTTAGCCAGTACAACGAAATGATTGATCGCTGTGAATGTGCGTTTTTTTGGAATTACTTCTCCTTTTCAGTTTACCGCCGGATTCTGACCGCAAAACCCGTTATTTTTCTTGATGAAGGGCACATGGTTTCCATGTTCCCGGAGCTCAAATCCCTCGGTATCAAGCTACTATTTAACCAACAGCGTCCGCCGATTGCGAGTTTTGATTCTTTAACTAAACCCGATACCTTCCGTCTGATGCAGGAAGAAAGCGCGGCGTTGTGCCGAGAAATTCGACGCTATTTTGAAGACCATGACACCAATGAACTGGTCGAAGCTTTAGGCCGTTTCAAATAACGCCCGCTGATTTGACGTTAGCTGATCAACAAGCTTTTAGCTTCATTGATAACCGCTTTCACAATGCCTTGTGCCGCCTGATTCTTACTGGTTAATGCATAAAAGCGCTCTTTTATCTCGGGGACTTCACCGCATTTTACGACCTGATATTGTTGTGCTACGTGCTCGGCAATCGCTGACGGTGCACAAAAAATACCAAACCCCTCACTACCAAATAACTTTAAAAGGGCGCTGTCATCAAATTCGGCGACAACGTGCGGGAAAATGTGCTGACTTTCAAACCAGGTAGTAAGTCCGAGCGTAATACCTGACTTAATACCGGGCAACAGGATGTTTTGGTTATCGAGGCATTCCGGGAAGGTTGCCTCGCTAGCTGTGTCTGGGTCTGAGGTAAAAAAGGCAACATGCGATTCGCCCAGGAAGTAACTATTGGCACTCACCTGGGTGCCAGGGGCAATGCCCCGGTCAGCGATAACCAGATCAATATGGTTAATGGCCAGTTCGCTGACTAATGCGTCAAAGTTACCTTCCCTGAACTGAAATTTAACCTGCGGATTGTCGCGCATGGTATTGGCAAGGAAGTCATAAGCCAGTACCTTGGGAATCGCATCTGTGATCCCTATAGTGAATTGTTGTTGAGTGGTTTCATGGTCGTTGCGAATGATCTCGGTAAGTAAATTGCCCCTGTGAAAAATTTCACTAGCATGTTCATAGACCGCCTTGCCTTTGCTGTTCAGGTAAAGGCGCTTGTTGATGCGGTCGAAAAGCTGGCAACCTATCTGAGATTCAAACGTAGATAGCTGTCCGCTGACGGTTTGCGGAGTAACGTGCAGCAATTTTGCGGCATTGACCACGTTACCTTCACGGGCTACTAAATAGAAATAATAGAGGTGGCGAAAGTTCAAGTTATACATAACGTAGAAAAATTCGATTATTAAATAAGAAAATATCAGATTTTATCTTACTTGTTGTTTGGGTAAAGTAGCAACACATTGTGATATGGAGTGAAATCTTTCAAATGGAAAAGTCCATTGATTTACGAGCAATCAAGCAGCACCTGGTCGCATTACTCAAACCTGAGCATGGCTTTTTTAATGTAGCCATTGCTTACGGCGTGGCGATCAGTTTTCTCACCCTGGCTGTGCCGATTGCGGTTCAAACACTGATCAACAGCATTGCCAATATAGGCTCCGTCAGAGCGGTGGTTATATTGTCGATGGTTTTGTTTTTTACACTCGTGATTTCAGGTTTGCTCAGTGCGTTGCGAATGCGGGTCATGGAGCATTACGAGAGGAAAGTCTACGCTCGCTTAACGTCGGAACTGGCAGCAAAAACCATGATGGCACCGCAAAGCTTCTTTGATGGCCAGCGCAATACCACCATTACACAGCGTTATTTCGACATCATGACCTTCCAGAAAAACATCCCATCGCTAATGGTTGACGGTTTCGCGTTGGTGCTTCAACTGGTTGTCGGTTTTACCCTCGTGTCGTTTTATCACCCATTTCTACTTATGTTTAACCTGTTGATTCTGCTGCTTATGTACGCCATCTGGAAACTATGGGGCAATCAGGCCAAGCGCACGGCGGTGAAACTGTCGCAGTCAAAATACGACTCTGCAAAATGGTTGAATGACATGGCAAGCGCTCACGAATTCTTTAAATCTGCAGATCACCTGGACTACGCAGGCCGCAATACAGAGCAGTACATAGCGTCTTATGTTAAGCAGCATAAAGCCCATTTCCACTTCACATTCCGACAAGCGGTTACTTTCCTGTTGCTCTACGCATTGGCAAGTGCTTCGTTGCTGGGTATAGGCGGGTATCTGGTGGTCATAGGCCAGCTTTCCATTGGCCAGTTGGTTGCCGCTGAGTTGATCATGTCGGCGGTGTTTTTTGGTCTTTCGCGATTCTCTCAATACCTGAAGCTCTACTACGAGTTGTACGGTGCGTCTGAAAAAATCGGCGGTGCCCTGGCCATTCCTCAAGAGGCTGTGCATGAAGACGGTGGTAGCCTGGTACCAAACGGCTCGAAGCTTGAACTCAAGCGCGTAACCATGCGCCATCACCAGGATGCCTGCCATATCGATTTTACCGTGGAAGCGGGTAAGAAATACTTTGTGACCACACGAAAAAGCTGGGTTCAAAAACAACTTGGAAGTTTCTTGAAACGTTACGACAGGCCAATAAGGGGCGATATTTTATTGGGCGATCACAATCTGTTTGATTACGACAAGTATGAGTTACGTCAGGCGGTCTATTCGCTCGACAGGTCACTGATTGTTGAATGTACCATCGAACAGTTTCTGAAGTTATCTGCCCCTGGAGTTACTTTTGCGCAGATCAGCGAAGCCCTTGATATGGTAGAGCTAACACAGGTAATCGATGATTTACCTGATGGTCTGGCTACCCGTATTGCAAACCTGGGGACGCCACTGCAACCACTAGAGTTCCTGTTACTAAAACTGGCAGCAGCTATTCTGTCTGGTCCGCAAATTGTGCTGTTGAATCAGCATTTTGATGCGGTGCCTCATGCGCTTAAAGCGCGATTATTACGGCGCATTTACAGCATGAACTGGACGGTATTGTACTTTACTAACATGCCGGTTGATGGTGAATTTGATGGCATTCTGGCGTTGCACGACACGCTGGAAGTAACGGCTTTTACACCAAATACAGCAGAGGAGGGCACTCATGAATAGCGCAGAGCGTTTCCTGCAAAATATTGTGTCTGTCTCTGAACAGTCGATGCCCCGTACCCACAAAGTAGTCACAGGGCTGATTATTGGCGCTTTACTTATTGCCGCTGCGGTACTGTGGTTTACCCCTTGGATCCAGACTGCATTCGGGCAGGGCAGCGTGGACTCTATGGAGCCAAATGGCAGAATGCAGGCCATTTCAGCTTTGGTAGACGGGCAAATTAGAACCTGGCACGTCCGGGAGGGGATGAAAGTAAAAGCAGGGGACCCTATTGTTACCCTGACAGACGTAGATACCCAGCGTATCGAAAAACTGCAGTCGCAACTGGCGGCAACAAAGCAACGGCACGAGGCGGATGTGACTGCCGTGGAAAACGCTCAGAAAAACCTGGCCAGACAAAAAGCGCTGTTACAGCAGGGCCTGGTGTCTCAACGTGACGTTGAAGCCGCACAAATACAACTTGAGTCCCTGCGCGCTAAAGCAGCCAGTTCACAGGCTGATATAACCTCAGTCAGCATGGTGTTATCCCGTCAGGAAACGCTTACCAAAGTCGCGCCCGTCGACGGGACCATAGTGCGTTTGTTTGCCGGGGGCACTGCAACATACGTGAAAGCCGGCGATGTTCTGGGACATTTTATACCCGATGGCGTGACCCGTTACGTTAAAATCACGGTGAGCGGACTCGATGCGCCACTCGTCAAACCAGGTGCGAAAGCGCGAATTCAGTTCGAAGGCTGGCCGGTTATTCAATTCAGTGGCTGGCCCGACACGGCGGTAGGTACCTTTGGGGGAGAAGTGGAATACGTTGAACCCGTTGCGAACCAGATGGGGGCATTTCAGGTGTGGATCAAACCCGATGCAGAAGATATTCCCTGGCCCAGCGCAAACGTGGTGCGTTTAGGGAGTCGTGTGCGTGCGTGGATCTTGTTAGAAGAAGTCAGACTGGGTTATGAATTGTGGCGTCAGCTCAATAACTTCCCGCCACAGCAAACACAACAAACCCAGCAAACCGAGCAACAAGGGAGCACGAAATGATGCTGCGCGGGCTTTCCATTGCGATAGGGTTAATGACTTCGGCTATAAGCGGCGCTGCGAGTGCGCAATCTCAGGTACCCGATACTGCTACGCAGCACATACCCAGCGTGCCTGAGTTTATTCATACCATTGCCAACGCGCATCCCTATTTACAACTCATTGAGCAAAAAGGGGTGAAATATGATGCGTCGCTGGTGATGGCTGAAAGTGAGTTTGATATCAAACTGGAGCAAGACGTGGCAATGCGCCTGACGGGATATTACGACGGCAATCAGGTTGCGCAGCGTGCGGTAAAGCCGCTCGCGGGCATGAATGCCAAGTTGTACACCGAGTATAGGGTAGCAGGAGGAAACTTCCCCGTCTACGAACAGCAAATGGACACCCTAACTGGCGGCGAAGCAAGCATTGGCGTTTCTCTTTCACTGCTGCGAAACCGGGAAACTGATTCGCGCAGAACAGCACTCACCAATGCGCGGGTGGCAATAGAACAATGGCAGGCCGAAGCGTCGCTAATGCGAAATGATTTTATTTTTAAAGGCCTGAGTCAGTACCTTAAATGGTATGAAGCCACATTAAAAATTGCCACTGTGCACGACCTTATCGATACGCTGCACGCCCGCAGAAAAGGGTTGCAGGCGAGGGTAGATAACGGTGATTTACCGGCGGTAACACTCACCGAATTTGATGCCAGTATTTTAGAGCAGCAGTTAGCATTGGCAACGCTTGAACAGTCACGCCAGGTAGCTGTTCAGAGTTTGTCGTTTTTCTGGCAGGTGCCTGGTGAGTCCACGCCTTTTGCGGCTCAGCACAATGTACTGGGGCTCGACATCAACTGGCCGTTTTCATTGAACCAGACTTACATTCAGCAATTGCGTACGGCGTTGCGCCAGCATCCTGTTATTCAAGCGCGGGCGGCCGATGTCGCCTCGTTAACCAATGAACAACGGTTGGCGAAAAACCAGTTGCTGCCAACCTTAGATATGAAAGCGGCAGTTGCACAGGATTTTGGTAGTGGCCCGGTTAACCTTGAAGATACCGAAACCAAAGTGGCCCTACAGTTCTCTTATCCATTGGGTAACCGCAAAGCCAAAGCCAAACTATCGAAAGCCGATGCCGAATTGGCGGCCAGTAAACTGGAGTTGAACCTTGCTGAGCAAAAACTGCGACAAGAGTTTGAGCAAGCCGTAGTGCAGTGGGAGCAATCACAACGCGTGGCGCAGCTACAACAACAAAATACCAAAGTTAAAGAAGAGCTGTCGTGGTTGGAGCAACAGCGTTTTGAGAAAGGCGATAGCGATTTATTCAAGCTTAATGCAAGGGCATCTCAGGTTATGAATGCACGGCTGAAAAACGTAGAAGCAGTGATTAATGCCATGTACGCAGAGTTAAGCCTGCACTGGGTGGCTGCTCGATTAGGCGAGGTGTAGCGGCTGGGGCTTGTTTTTGTTTACGGCAGCGAACAAAAGAATAAACATACGAGCGACTCTTACGAACTTTAGTGGATTCTGTTGGACTGCTTTTGGTCTGTGACGGTTATTACCGTTGTTATTGGCGTATTC
>NZ_CFIDRX010000191.1:0-7960 GCF_984433645.1 Marisediminitalea sp. | reverse complement strand
TGCTGTTGGTATCTCGCTATAATGAAATCCGTCGCGCCGGTGGAGAAGTGTTCGATGCTATTCAGCAAGCCTGTCAGGGGCGCTTACGAGCCATATTGCTGACGTCGTTTACCACCTTCGCCGGGTTGTATCCAATTCTGGGTGAAACCTCTAAACAGGCGCAGTTCCTGATCCCTGCTGCGGTGTCGTTAGGTTATGGTATTCTGTTTGCCACGTTTATTACGCTGTTGCTTATTCCGGCGCTGATTCTGATTAACGAAGACGCCCGCCGGGGAGTAAAAAAGCTGCTGTCTGCGGTATCAGGCAGGGCACAAGGGTCAACACATCATGATCAAACTGCTGCTGGTTGAAGACGACCTGGATCTGGCCGGTAATGTAATGGATTACCTGGAACTGGAAGACATCGTGTGCGATCACGCCAGTAACGGCGTGGCCGCCCTGCAGCTCTTGGAAGAAAACCGTTATCAGGTGGTTGTACTGGATATTAATCTACCGCGATTGGATGGATTACAGGTCTGTGCCCGGGCCAGAGAGCAAGGTAACGATACGCCCATTATTATGCTGACCGCACGGGACCAGCTACAGGACAAAATCACCGGCTTTGAACAAGGTGCCGACGACTACCTGGTAAAACCCTTCGCCATGGAAGAGTTGGTTATGCGGGTGAAAGCCCTGGCAAAACGCCGCAGCGCGCAAAACAAACAGCTGGCGGTGTCCGGTTTAGTCATGGACTTATCCGGTAAGTCGGTCAGCTACAATGGCGTGGTTTTACACTGTTCACCCACCGGTTTTAAGCTGTTAGAGCAGTTGATGCGCGCCAGCCCAAACCCGATTGACCGTGATGAGCTGATTGAGCTGGTTTGGGGCGAAGAAAGTCCCGACAGCAACAGCCTGAAAGTCCACATGCACAAGTTGCGCAAAGTGTTAAGCTCCGCCAGTGTGCCGATGGAAATTAATTTTAAAACCCAGGTTGGGTTCAGCCTGTCGCCAGTTCAGGAGTCGTAATATGGCCGCCATGAATATAAGTTTGCGCCGTTATGTGTTTATGTCGCTGTTTGTGCTGGCCAGTGTGGTGATTGCGACGTTTTCCTGGATGTCGGCCAATCAGTTTCTGGCAGGCATGGATGGCATGATGCGGGGTACTATGATCGATATAGCCCGTCGTACGCCGGTAGTCCAAGGCGCACCCGTGTCCGTACTGAGCTATACCATAGCAGCCGACTGGCAGGACTTGCCCGACACCATTCAGCAGCAGTTTAACCCCAAAAAACTCAAACCATTCCGGTTATATAAACACGTAGAACGCAACTCTATTTTTCAGCGACCTACCGTGGCTGAATTTGTGCTGATGGCAAAGTTCGACAACGCCAGGCCCGTCTACGTAACCCAGATGTTTAAACCCCGGGATGGCGACGACGAGCCCCCTTTTCATATGACCCGGGAAGCCTGGATCATGATCATTGGCATTGTGACACTGTTGTTGTTTAGCTTGCTGGTGGTATTAATGCAAAAGTCGGTGTCCCGCCCAGTTGAAAGGCTACGAGAGTGGGCAGCGAGCCTGCAAAATGCGCCGTTCCCTACGGCTCCGCCAACGTTTAAATACGCAGAACTGAACTCGTTGGCTGCACTGATATACCAGGCTATGCAGTCGGTGCACGACAGCCTTAAGCGTGAACAGAATTTCGTACGCCATGCCAGTCATGAATTGCGCACTCCTATTGCAGTCATTCGCAGTAGTACAGAGCTCATTAATCGCGTACGCCGCGATGCGCCCGAAGACAAGCTCAGCAAACCGCTGAAACGCATCGAGCATGCCTCTCACACAATGGAAGACCTAACTGAAACATTGTTATGGCTAGACAGACAGGACAATTCGTCGCTGTCGACATCGCCGGTAGCGTTGCACAGTCTGGTGACCACTATCAGCGATGAGCTCGCGTATCTGTTGCAAGGCAAAGAGGTAAGCGTTGCTGTTGAGACCAATGAGTACACCCTTGAAGCCAGCCCAATTGCAGTGCGAATAGTATTAGGTAACCTCATTCGCAACGCGTTTCAGCACACACAGGTTGGCTCGGTAACTATTAATCAAATTGGTGCCGGGGTTGAAATTATTAACCGAAATACCGACAAACCTGACTCTAAGGAAACGCAAACATCGCTGGGATTTGGGCTGGGTTTACAAATGGTAAGTCAACTAACGGCCGCAATGGGCTGGCAATACGAGTATAGTACGCGGGATAATGGCGTCCATTGTGTGCAAATAACATTTGAGGGTAACTAATGGCCACTGCAGCCGCCGTGCATATTCTGGTAAAAACCGAACAACAGGCGTTGGATATTTTAAAGCAACTCAAACAGGGTAAAAACTTTGCTGCACTGGCAAAAAAGCACTCTTTGTGCCCTTCGGGTAAGCGCGGTGGTGATCTGGGCGAGTTTCGTCGCGGGCAAATGGTTAAGCAGTTCGACGACGTGGTGTTTAAAAAAGAAGTGCTGAAAATACACGGCCCGGTAAAAACCAAATTTGGCTATCACTTAATTAAAACCCTTTACCGAAATGGTTAAAGTGCGATAAACACTTGTTTTAGTTAGACCGAATTTTTTACTTGCTACGTGAATTATGCTCAAATCAGGTCTCCTCTGACTTACCAGCGATATATGCTTTTAACACTGTTCACTGTGTTTCATTAGTGCGCAAATCGCATAACGGGTGCCGAATCGAACAATAGCGTTCATATAAAGTGCGCTTGTCCAGCAAAAGCTGTGTTTAATCTTTATTGTTTATAATCAATAAGTGAATTTGTACTTGTTGCTTGAGGGAGAGGTACTTATCAGAGATACTCACGAGCACAGCAATCAAAATATTAATTTGTAGGTCTGTTTCACGCATTGCAGAAAATAGGTGATTTGGCGCGTTGATTGTTGCGCAATTCCGATAACAATGGAGTATAAAAATGGAAAGGATGATTCCGATATTATTTTGTTTCTTAGTAAGTTTTTCACTATCCACCAGTGCAAAGAACGATATCCCTGTCGATAATTTTGCAGCATTACCGAGTATTTCTTCGCCATTATTGTCGCCCGATGGTCAGTTAATTGCAGCTGAGGCAACCATTGGAGAAACCACATCAGTGGTGGTGTTACCATATGGCAGTATTGATATGCAACCAATTGTACAATTGCAAAAGGGACGCGATCGCATTGAGTCATTTTACTGGCTAAATAACGAACGCATATTGGTTGAAGCGAGCTTCCCTGTTTTTAAATTTGGACGACGTTACCGTATTACTAAGCTTTACGCTGTAAATATTGATAGCAGTAACCTACAGGAGCTTGATTTACCTAAATTACTACGTCATGAATACGCAGAGCAGTTTACTTCATTAAGTGTAATTCACACCTTGCCTGACGACGAGAATCACATCCTGATTCAGGCGTTTACCGGCAAAGACCCTTCACCTGCAGTGTTCTTAATGGATATCAATGATAGTAGTGTGGAAAAGATCGTGTCGGCGGCCCATGAAATCGACAGCTGGGTTAGCAACCGCCATGGTGAGGTATTATTTGGCATCAACCGCGAATATAAGAAAGCCACCAAAACGACCGAAGTCGAATTGTTTAAACGCGTTGATGGCAAGCAGGATGAATGGGAACAGATCTACACCTACACAGCGGGTGAAGATTTCTATTTAAGCCCTGTTGCACTTAGTGATGATGAAAAATCGTTGGTGGTAATGACGGACTTTGAGCTCTATCGCGACCATTTACGACGTTTTGATTTAGAGAAACTGGTATTTAGTGAGGTTATTTTTGAAGTACCAGGCTACGACCTCGACAGAGCAATAGTTAAAAACAATAAACTGGTGGGGGCCATGTATACTAAGGATTTCACTACTATTGAGTATTTTGACGAAGCTCTCAAATCACGTCAGCAGATGCTGTCAAAGTCGTTTGGTGACAATCAAAGCTATATTTATTCCAGTAATACCAACAGTGATCGTCTGGTGGTGTCGGTTACCAACGGTCGCAGCCCAACTAAATTTTTCCTGGTAGATCTGAACACTCGTAAAGCCGGTTTTTGGTTGTCTATGTTTCCACAACTGGAAAATAAACCGTTACCGGGTAAAGAAGCCTTCGAATATACTGCCAGTGATGGTATGAAGTTAAATGGCTATTTTATGGCAGGATCAAATGGAGCCAAATCGCCGCTCATCGTTCTGCCTCACGGCGGCCCTCGCTCTCGGGATGATGCGCATTTTGATATTTTTGCGCAGTTGCTCGCACGTCGCGGATACGCCGTCCTACAGATGAACTTTCGTGGTTCGTCAGGCTTCGGGAATGGATACCAGATTGCGGGTTATCATGAATGGGGTCAGGATATGCAAACGGATGTGTATGATGCTGTTAACTGGGTAAAAGAAAATAAGCGAGCTGATGTCACTAACGCTTGTGCGGTGGGCTGGAGCTATGGTGGCTATGTTACGTTGGTCGCAGGTTATCAACGCCCTGACATGTTTAAATGCATTGTCAGTATTGCAGGAATATCAGACTTACCGGAATTGATTCGCAAAGACAGTTTTTATAGCGAGTATAAGGCTGACATAAAACGGATGATCGGTGATATAGATGATGCTGAGGATTTGGAATACTTGAAATCAAATAGTCCAATTAATCATGTCAGAGATTACAAAGCGCCAGTATTACTGGTCCAGGGTAAGAACGATACCAAGGTACACTATGATCAGGCTGAACTGTTTTATGACGAGCTTGATGATGCCGATAAAGAGGTTGAACTCCTCATGATCAAGGAAGCTACTCACAACCTGGATAACATCAACAATAGAATCAAAGCGTTTAAAGCGATAGACGACTTTCTATCCGATCACCTTGATTAAATGTGACTCCGTTGAAAAGTGTCTCGGGCTAGCTCCGCTAGTCCATCCCTTTTGTTCGTTTTATTTCAGAGGGGAGATTTGCGGAATGGTAACATTCATTGTTATATGCGTTATTCACAAAACGTGTAGAGAATTCAAGCGTTCATGCCTTGTTGAGTTTGGTCACGAAATCAGAATCACTGAATGCAAGAACCCGATATACTCTCCCTATACCAGCACCTAAATATCGGACCCTGTCTCCTACCTGAAAATCTATTACATTTGAGATGAACGTAACAGGAATTGGAGTATCAATCATGCTCTGACATCCTGGTATCGCTATGCAATCCTGAACGGAGTATGGTCATTCCGTTGCGGCAGGTAGAGCTATGAAGTGAAAATGAATCGCGGACTACGCGGTATAGACGTTATGCTATTTAATTTCGACTGTCAGCGAGTTTGCTATGTTTTGTATGGAACGAAGGGTTTTCTTGGTTTTTTTCAGTGGCGGACACAGGTCATCATTGTTGTAATATACAATGCATTCCAGACACTGCACACACTCGTTGTAATCTACTTTGCCTTCCGGCGTGATCGCCTTAATATCGCACTTGTGATAGCACATGGTACATGGCTTTCCGCATTCTTTGCGACGTGTGAGCCACTCGAACTTGTGGAAGTAACCCAGTATGGCTAACCCTGCACCCAGCGGGCATACGTAGCGGCAGTAAAATTTATTAATAAACAGTCCCGCCGCGAGCAAGGCGACGGTGTAAAGCACAAACGGCCAGTAGCGCACAAAGTGCAATGTAATCGCAGTCTTGAAGGGTTCAACTTCCGACAGGACTTCGGCGTCTGACAGCGATATATAAGACGTAATGACTAAGCCGCCCAGAATGGCGTACTTAATCCACCATAGTTTGCGGTGTACGGCGAAGGGAATTTTACGTTGCCGGATTCGGAATTTTTTCGCAACCCAGCCCACCATTTCCTGTAAGGCACCGAACGGGCAAAGCCAGCCACAAAATATCCCGCGGCCGACAATAAACAGGCTAACAAATACATAGCTCCAGAGGATGAACAATACCGGGTCCATCAGATAAATCTGCAGATCAAAGCCGGATTTAACACTTTGCAATATGGGGTAGATATTCACCACCGACAGCTGACCCTGCGCATACCAACCGATGAATATCAGGGTGTAAAACATAAAGCTCCAACGTATCCAACGAAAGCGCTTTTCATTGGCGGATAACTGATGTTGTAAAGCGAAGATGGCGGTGACCGCAATCAGGCTGAGCGCCAGTACGGTAATGACTGGCCAGCGCATTTTCCACACTCTTATCCAGGCCGGTTCCGGTTTGTATTCTTCAGTCGGCGCAGCGATATCGAACAAGTCCTTGGGCAAGGTGTAAGGGTGGGTGAGTTGGAGTTGTTGGCTAATTAAGTGGTTTTTAGCAATGTCGATGTTGAGGCTTAACTGCATAGGTAAGCTAGGGTTAAAACCTGACTGGGTATTTACTGCAAATATTTGAAGGTCGTTTGTGGCCTCCAAATTACCGGCAAGTTGCTGAGGTTCAAAGCTATAAAAATTCAGGTCACGCATACCAAATGGCAGGCCATTTTGCTGCAGGCTTACCCGGGTTGGTACCGTGCCGGGCTTAAATTCGGGTTCGAGGTAGCTGAAAAAGCCAGACGACATCACCATAAAGGCCTGCTCGTTGGGTTTTAACATCGCTAGCAGACGAGTAAAGTCGGCTTCGCCAAGCAGGTTTTTGCCAATTAATGGGCTATTTAAATAGGCGAAGTAAACCGTAAACGTTTCGCCATCCTGCAGATAAAAGGTGCCATCAGGGTAATCGTCGAGGCTTGCGCCCAATTCGTCTTCAAAGACCTCCGGACTTATTTCCCAGCGTTGGAGTAAACCGCGCTCGAAAAGTGTGTCGGTATTGAGCGGTTCATACAAGTCCGGTTTGGCTGTGGCAGCGGGGGCGCTGGCAAAACCAGTCAGTTTATTTTTTGCCACCTGTAATGCGGAAAGCAACACGGTATCGCTTATCACAATGACCGACACCGTGGCTTTGGTGACGCCATCTACGTGAACGGTATTGTCGTTAGGATTCGTGTCATTTGCAGCGCTATCAACAATCACGCGATTCGACACATTCTGACCAATATACTGGTCTATGAAGCGGTTCATAGGCTCCGGGCCTAAACCGTGTAAGAAAATGGGTTCGTGATGGTGCAGGACTTCAATACCCACAATATTGCCCTGCACGTCAATGCCAATGAGCAGGTTAATACGGTCACCGGAGAAACCGGGAAATTCAACTAAGTCATTGCTTTCGAATGCATAGCCAATGAGTTCCTGTAACTGATAAACCGGATAGACGGGGAAGTCGGAGGCTTTGTTGCCAATCACGGTCGCTTTGGGAAATAAGCGCTGAATTTGCTCCGGGCTGACGGATTCGCTGGCTTTACATTCCAGCACGATGAACAGGCTATTGAGAAAAATAACACAGATAATTAGAATAAAACGTTTCATCTGACTCCCTCAATAAAGCTGAAAAAGGGGCAAATGAACCACTACCTGCATTCACCCCCGAGGAGAGAAAAAAACGCGACGAAACGGTGGGACTAAAACGATTCGTCGCGTGGCCTCTTAGCTACGAGGCAATTTGAACGTCCAGACAGTACCGCCTTGGTTAATGTCTTTGACTTTCTTGGCAACTTCACCGCCCCACAGAGGAACAGCGCCACCCCATCCAGACACGATGCTCAGGTATTGCTCACCATCCTGTTCCCAGGTAATAGGTGAACCAACAATGCCTGAACCTGTGTTGAACTTGTATACGACTTCACCGGTTTTCGCATTGAAGCCATACAGGTAGCCTTCAGGTGTACCGGTAAATACCAGGTTACCCGCGGTGGCTAACACACCACCCCAAAGTGGCGCGTTGTTTTTGAATTCCCAAACAATCTCACCGGTTTTAGGATCAACTGCCTTCAGTGAACCAATGTGGTCGTACATTGACTTGATAGTGAAACCAGAACCTAAGTAGGCAGCCCCTTTCTTGTAGTTAACCGGC
>NZ_CFIDRX010000190.1:0-8205 GCF_984433645.1 Marisediminitalea sp. | reverse complement strand
GGTCCCAACCCGGATTAAAAGTGAGCACATTACCTTCGAACATGCCCTGAAACAGACCAATGATGTGGTCTCCGTTTTTCATGATAAGCCAATTCTGAGTAATGTCACCGCCGAACACGGTGAACCCAAGTTTCTCGTAAAAGGCCTTTGATGCATGAATATCCTTTACCGACAAACTTACCGAAAATGCGCCCAGTTCCATTGTAATCCTCACTTGTTCACAAACCGTTCATGAATTTCCACTATCCTCCGCTTTACAGATAACTTCAACCATTCACCGCAATTTGCCGTTTGAAGGTAGGCAAGTCGCTTAAGCTTGGTTAAAGTAAATTTTTTGCCCTTCACAGATGTATTGTTATGGACAGACGACAGTTTATTAAGCTCTCTTCACTATTCGGTGGTGGTATAGCCATTTCTACCCAATTAACCGGATGCGGTGCTACGTTCCAGCCAGACGGTGACGATTATGTTCCTGCTGCCACGTTCACGCATGGCGTTGCCAGTGGTGACCCCACTGCAGATTCAATTATTTTGTGGACACGGGCAGTACCTGAAAACAACAACAGCAGTGGTTATGTGCGCTGGCAATTGGCCACCTCTCCCGACTTTGCTGCACCCATTCGAAGTGGCGTTGTAAAAACAGAGCGTAGCCGCGACTTCACGGTAAAAGTAGATGTGCGGGATCTGCCCGCAGGTCAGCGTTACTACTACCGCTTTTTTACCAGCGAAACACGTTCGCCAACCGGCCAGACACTTACCCTGGATAACGGTGTGGTAGACCGCGTTAAGTTTGCGGTTTTCTCCTGTGCGAACTTCCCGGCAGGCTATTTCAATGCCTACGATGCTGCCGCAAAAGACAACAGTGTCGACGTAGTGCTGCATCTGGGAGATTATATTTACGAGTACCCCAAAGGCGGTTACGCCACAGCAAATGCTGATGCGATTGGACGCAGTTTTGTGCCGGGCAACGAAGGGGAACTACTCAACCTGACTGATTACCGTACCCGCTACGCACAATATCGCGGTGATAAGGGGTTACAGCTATTGCATCAGCGTAAGCCTTTTATTGCTGTATGGGACGATCACGAAATCGCCAACGATACGTTTTTATCTGGCGCTGAAAATCACAACGAGGGCGAAGGTGACTTTTTTGCACGTCGCACCGCTGCCATTCAGGCTTACTATGAATGGCTCCCGATCCGCCCGCCGATGGGCGACGAAAATCCACATATTTACCGCTACTTTGAATTTGGCAACCTGGTAAGTCTGTACATGCTGGATACAAGGATAATCGGACGCGACGAGCAGTTGTCACTGCGCGACTATAAACTGGCAAACGGCAGTTTCGATTTCCAGTCATTCCAACGCGACATCAACGATCCTGCACGGACCTTACTGGGCACCGAGCAGTTCAACTGGTTAAAGAAACACGTGGCTTCCGGCAACAACCGTTGGCACGTGTTGGGCCAGCAAATCCTGATGGGTAAAATGCACTATCCTGCTGAGATCATCGCCACGACCAACCGTCAGGCCGTTCCAGGCGTTATCGCAGAACTGATGGAGCTTCGTCAAAAGCAACTGGCCGGGCAAACACTCACACGTGAAGAACAGCAACGACTATCAGTGAAAATTCCCTATAACCTCGATGCCTGGGATGGCTATGCCGCAGAACGTGAAAAAGTGCTAAAACTCTTCAGTCAGGAAGGTAAATCGCTGGTAGTTCTGGCCGGTGATACCCATAACGGCTGGGCAAACACAATTACGGACAGTTCAGGTAACACCGCTGCGGTTGAATACGGCACGCCAGGCGTCACTTCTCCTGGCTTCGAGGGATACTTAGGGTTAACCGACAAACAAGCCGAAGATCTCGCACGCGCGTTGCCACTGCTCATCGATGAAGTGAAGTACTGTAACCTTCACCAGCGTGGCTACATGAGCGTTGAGTTCACCTTAGGTCAGGTCAACACCGCCTGGCATTACGTCAGCAATATTAAAGACACCTCGTACACCGTACGAACTCAGCATAGAGAACGGTTCGTGGGGTAATGTTGTTGGTTAGCTTGTTGATTCGCTGTCATCTGGGGTTCCTGGGATCTTAGGTCCCAGCCTTGTTAGGTCCCCGCCTTGTAAGGTCCCCGCCTTCGCGGGGATGACGAGGGGAATTTGGGATGACGGGGGTATTGGGGATGACGGGGTATTTGGGATAACTGGAAGCCAGTATTTTTTTCACGGCAAACAGGTACCTGTCGAATTAACTATCCAACGGTTTGCGAGCGGCTCGCACTGCACGTGGGTGCATTAACTTTTCCAGCTCAGTAAGGTACACCGCGATTTGCGAGTGGGTAGACTTGTCATCGGTTATTGCGTTGTATAACCAGTGATACGCATCCTGATAGTCATAAGGACTGCCGTAGCCATCAATGAATAGCTCAGCTAATTGCATTTGCGCCTTCAAATTCCCAAGCGCGGCAGCTTCGCGTAGGAAAATCACTGCGCGCTTTCTGTCCTGCTGCACCAGTGTGCCTTTGCTGTAGTAACGCCCGAGCTGCTCCAGCGCAGCAGGCAAGCCTTGGTTTGCAGCCTGACGCATAAAATCAATGCCGCGAACCGGATCGGCTTCTACGCATACGCCCCAAGCCAACATATCGCCCCATAAAAATTGATACGCGGGGACTTTCAGTACTTCTGCACGGGCTTCGATATCCTGGTTTAACTGGCAGCGGTCCACCACCACGCGGTCAAGGTGCTCGTTTCGGTTTATCAGGTTAATCAATTCGTCCTGAGTGTATAGCTGTACCGCTTTGACTTCCTGAGCACTGGCCGTCGACACGGGTAACAGCGCGCAAACAAAAGCGAACACGGAGGAACGAACGAAGGTATGCATAATGAATCCTGTTGACGGCCAATATCTATGCAAAGGTTATCGGCCGCCGGAATAAAAACCTAATTAAATTTAATACACATGGCACTGTTGATGCGCCTTGTGTGTTCTACCACATCGACACCAAGATCGGTAAGGTAACCGCCGTCGACCTGGGTAATTAACCCTTTAGTGTAAAGTCTGGAAGCGGCTTCTACGATTGCCTGACTGGCATCGTGGTGGATTTTAAGTCCCTGCATCAGGCTTTCCGCAGGAAACTTTAACAATAAATTCAGCTCTTCAATTACATCGTGGGTAAAGGCCATAGTGTCTCCAGGCAATTTATTATTTACAGCCAGTATGCGCCGATTAAACGGCCATGTCATCAATTGTAGATCCTGTTCAGGCTATCGCGAGTTTTTTGTTATGCATCAATGTGATCGGCTTGGTCGCTTTGATGGTATACTGCCTGAGCTACAGCAGTGTGAGTTTGTTCATAATGAAATACAAAGATCTTCGGGATTTTATCAGGCAACTTGAAGCCAATGGTGATCTGGTTCGCATATCCCACCCAATCGATACGAAATTAGAAATGACCGAAATTGCCGACCGCACGCTGCGGGCAGGCGGTCCTGCGCTTCTGTTTGAAAACCCTAAAGGGTTCAATACGCCCGTTTTAATGAACCTGTTCGGTACGCCCGAACGGGTGGCGCTGGGCATGGGTCAAAGCTCGGTCTCAGCACTGCGGGAAGTGGGTAAACTCCTGGCGTATTTAAAAGAACCTGAGCCACCTAAAGGGCTGAAAGACCTGTGGGAAAAACTCCCGGTATTCAAGCAAGTGTTGAACATGCCGGCTAAAGAAGTGCGCAAAGCGCCTTGTCAGGCCAATGTTATCACCGGTGACGATGTGGACCTGACCAAGCTTCCCGTACAACACTGCTGGCCTGGCGACGTCGCCCCCCTGATTACCTGGGGCCTGACAGTGACTCGCGGGCCACATAAAAAACGCCAGAACCTGGGTATTTATCGCCAGCAAGTACTCGGCAAAAACAAATTAATCATGCGCTGGTTGTCACATCGCGGTGGCGCGTTGGATTTCCGCGAATGGTGTCAGACATACCCTGGTAAACCCTACCCGGTCTCTGTGGCATTAGGGGCCGATCCTGCGACCATTTTAGGTGCGGTGACCCCAGTGCCAGATACCTTGTCAGAATACGCCTTTGCCGGCTTGTTGCGCGGCGATAAAACTGAAGTCGTGAAATCCATTAGTAACGACTTACAAGTGCCAGCTTCTGCAGAATATGTGCTGGAAGGTTATATTGACCCGAATGAAACGGCACCGGAAGGACCCTACGGTGATCACACTGGTTATTACAACGAAGTCGATGACTTCCCGGTGTTCACCGTGACGCATATCACCCATCGCGACAATCCGATTTACCACTCGACGTATACCGGACGGCCGCCCGATGAACCTGCCATTCTGGGTGTGGCACTGAACGAAGTGTTCGTGCCAATTTTGCAAAAGCAATTCCCGGAAATCGTGGATTTCTATTTGCCGCCAGAAGGCTGTTCTTACCGCATGGCGGTGGTCACTATGAAGAAACAGTACCCCGGCCATGCCAAGCGAGTCATGATGGGGGTCTGGTCGTTCCTGCGTCAGTTCATGTATACCAAGTTTGTTATTGTGTGTGACGACGACGTAAATGCCCGCGATTGGCAGGATGTTATTTGGGCAATCACTACCCGAATGGACCCCGCCCGTGATACAGTGATGATTGAAAACACCCCCATTGATTATCTGGATTTTGCGTCGCCGGTTTCCGGCTTGGGCTCCAAAATGGGCATGGACGCGACCAATAAAATGCCAGGTGAAACCGACCGGGAATGGGGCGTGCCTATCGTAATGGATGACGACGTTAAACGCCGTGTTGACGAACTATGGGATGAACTGGGCATTATGCCGGGTAAGCCCCAATAACCTTGATTTACACAAAGAGATTCTATTTTCATGTCACAAATTAGATGCCAGGTGGAAAGCATTGCACCGCTGACCAGCACCGTTTTTCGGGTCGACCTGACCCCCGATATTTCATTAGACTTCAAATCTGGTCAGTATGTGCTGGTGCACATGGGTGAAAAAGACCAGCGCCCGTTTTCAATTGCGAATGCTGCTCACGACAACAATCGTCTGGAACTGCACATCGGTGCCGAGCCTGGTAACAAATATGCTGGTGAAGTCCTTGAGCGCGCTCGTCAGGAAAAAGCCATCTACATTTCTGGCGGTCATGGTGAAGCCTATTTACAGGCTACCGACAAACCCATTGTGCTGATTGCGGGTGGAACTGGTTTCTCCTACGCTTATTCGATTCTGATGCAATCCCTCAAAGAAGATCCTAATCGCGACATTACCTTGTATTGGGGTGGCCGCCATTTAGATGACCTGTACTATCACGACGAATTGGTTTCTTTAGCCGCTCACCACCCGCATTTCACCTTTTTGCCTGTGGTAGAGTTTGCAGAAGAAGACTGGCAGGGTCGTAAAGGCTGGGTTCATCACGCAGTACTGACAGACTATGCCGATTTATCTGGCGTACAGGTATACATTGCCGGTCGCTTCGAAATGGCCAAGGTCGCTCGTGATGACTTCTTTGCTCGCGGCCTGTCGAAAGACGATCTGTTCGGAGATGCCTACGCCTTTATCTAAACCGACAGAATAAGGTGGTTAGAATGAAAAAAATAACACTTCCACTCGCCGTTGCCGCATTGTTTTGCAGCGCAACTTCTTTTAGCGCTGAACTGGCGTATACCGACCAGGCCCGGCTGCATGACATTGCAGCCGACGTGTCAGCCGAACGGATTGAAAAGGATATCCGCAAATTAGTGGGATTTGGTACCCGTCACACCCTCTCTGATACCAAATCAGACACGCGTGGTATTGGCGCAGCCCGCCGATGGATAAAGCAGGAATTCGAAAAGATTTCGGCGGCCTGCGGCAACTGCCTGGAAGTGTATTATCAATCGGCCACCATTAGCGGTGAAAAGCGCATCCCTGACGCGACTGAAGTGGTCAGTGTCATTGCCATCCAGCGCGGCATTACCGACCCGGGACGCTACGTCATTATGTCAGGCGACATTGACTCCCGCGTATCAGACGTCATGGATGCCACTTCAGATTCGCCGGGCGCAAACGACAATGCCTCTGGTGTTGCGGGCACCCTTGAAGCTGCACGTGTGCTCAGCCAGTACCGCTTTAACGGCAGTATTGTTTACGCCGCGCTGTCGGGTGAAGAACAAGGTCTGTTCGGCGGCAGAATTATGGCTGAACAAGCGCAAAAAGACGGCTGGCGTATTAAGGCCGTGTTGAACAACGACATGATCGGCAACATTGAAGGCATTAATGGTGTTATCAACAACACCACGGCCCGGATTTTCGCCGAAGGTACCCGCCAAACGGAAACCGAGCGCGACGCGCGTGTTCGTCGCTTCACGGGTGGTGAAGTCGACTCTCCCAGCCGCAATCTCGCACGTTACATTGATTTGATTGCCGACCGGTACATTGAAAATCTGGACACCATGGTGATTTATCGACTCGACCGCTTTGGTCGCGGTGGCCACCACCGCCCGTTTAATGATTTAGGTTACCCGGGTGTACGCATCATGGAGACCAATGAGAACTACAACCGCCAGCATCAAGACCTGCGCACCGAAGACGGCATTAAATACGGCGACACCATCGATGGCGTAAACTTTGATTACGCAGCCAAACTTACTGCACTTAACGCCACCAGCCTTGCCAGTATGGCGTGGGCGCCGAACCCGCCGATTAATGTAAGCATTAAAGGCGCGGTACAACCCTCAACAACACTGAGCTGGGACGCCCTTGATGCCAAGCAGAACCCACACCTTGCCGGCTATAAAATTTACTGGCGCTACACCGACGCCCCGCAATGGCAATTCAGCCGCTTTGTGGGCGATGTCACCAGCTTTACACTGGACAATGTAGTGATCGACAACTATTTCTTTGGCGTAGCCAGTGTAAGTAAAGACGGTTTTGAAAGCCCGGTGGTATTCCCCGGCGCTGCAGGTGCATTCGGCGAATAAAGCCCTGCCAAGTGTTATGAACAAGCGGGCGCTCTGCGCAGGCAGACGTTCGCACACCGTCGCAACCAAAGGTAAATGAATGTTATGGCAAATCGAGTACGAGCGGGTCTGTTGAGTTTTATATCAGCGTTGCTTACCAGCACAGCGGTATATGGCGCCGAACCATTAAATCTGGTCGCAAACCCACTGCCCACCTTGGTTGCCGAAGATAACGAGCCAGCTCGCATCAACGTACTCATTACCGAAGCGTTATCGAGCATCGACTTACCCGCTTCGTTACATATCGACCGCCCGGCATTTTCAGGTAGTGGGCTGCTCACTGGCAAATACGACGGCGAATATGCCTTTTTATCGCTGAATGACAAACGCGCCGGCTTCCTGTATTCCGACGCTTATCTACCGGTAAATTTATATTTGGCTAGTCGAAAAGAGGCACTGGACGACATCAGCCATTTCTCTCATATTCGCAATGGTCGGGTGGCTGCGGAGAACCGGCTGGCGAATACGCCTCCCCTTCGTCTGGTTAAAGCCGTGTCCTGGGTCAGAAATCCAACCGTTTTCGATAGCTTTAAGCAGCTTTCAGAACAGCGCGCGGAATACCTGTTGGAAGACGAATTGTTGCTGAGGGAGTTCAACAGGCTATTAGTTGAATACCGCGAACGACCACTGTATAGCTCAATAAAACCCATTATTCAGGCGAGCTTGCACCTGAGTATCCGCGCTGACCATCCACAAGCACAAAAGGCAATAAACGCTTTCAACACGTACATTGCAAACGCGCAGCATGATGGCAGCTACAACAACATTCTTGGCTTGTCCTGGATTTCAAAAGACGTTGACGATGATGGCGTGGCAGATTGGATAACCAGTTCGAGCGTGCCGCATCCGCTCTCATCCACAGACGCGTTAACAGGTGCCTTTGCGTTGGACTCAACCATGCCGTCTCAAGCTTCAAAATACCTGGTAGATGGCGAAGTGCTGCCTGACTGGGCCGCTGTTCAGGCAAAATTAGCCGGCGCCCCTACAACACCAAGAAAATCCTATCTTGATCACGAAGTCTACAAACGCATGATGAATCGCTGGTAACGGCAATATCAATAGCCTTTGATTAGTTCAGCAAAGTTCGAAATGGCGACTTTATGTTGTGATTCGTTAAAGCCATCCGGACACTGACAATACAGTGGCGGCAACATTTGCATGCCAAGGTAGTCACCAATACGTTGGAATTGTTCAGTAAAGCA
>NZ_CFIDRX010000189.1:0-8248 GCF_984433645.1 Marisediminitalea sp. | reverse complement strand
CAGAGGGCTGCAAGCACAACAGTCCTTTCATCAAGGCATTGGCTAACTGGCGTTTACCAATCCCTTCCGGACCGCTCAATAACAAACCGTGGTGCAAACTGTGCTGTAAAAAGCGCTGCATTAAGGCCTGGCGGGTCGATACCAGCCAGGGCAATAAATGTTCAGACGCGGCTTCAGTGATCATTGCAGAAATTGCTCCACCACTTCTTTTACCTGCTGGTGTACATCGGGCATTGCCTGCATTGCGCTTATAGTAACAATGCTGTCATCCTGCTCAGCCAGTGCCTGATAGCGTGCACGGGTACGCTCGAAAAACGCCAGACCGGACAACTCTATGCGGTCCAGTTCGCCACGACCTCGGGCCCGGGCCAGGCCGGTTGCCGGCTCCACATCCAGGTACAGGGTTAAGTCCGGGCTAAAGCCTTTTAACGTCAGGTCCCGCAGTGTTGTAAGGGTTGTTTGCGAAATTCCGCGCCCGCCGCCCTGGTATGCCTGCGACGATAAATCATGGCGATCGCCAATTACCCAGGTATCGTTCGCCAATGCTGGCTTGATTACATTCGCCAACAATTGCGCCCGTGCTGCGTACATCAGCATTAATTCGGTTTCTTCAACGACGGTTTCCTGCCAGTTCTGCTTTACACACTCACGAATGGCTTCAGCCATAGGCGTACCGCCTGGCTCTCGGGTGGTTATGGTCTTGTGCCCTTTTGCATTCACTAACGTCTCAATGAGTGCAATCACAGAGCTTTTCCCTGCGCCCTCAAGGCCTTCAACAACTATAAACTTTCCGCTCATGGGCGATCACTTATCCTCTTTCTTTAACTGGTACTGCCTGACCGCCTGATTGTGCGCCTGCAGCGTAGCCGAAAACACATGGCTGCCGTCGCCTTTTGCCACAAAATACAAATCTTCAGTCACTTCCGGCAGTAAGGCCGCTTCTACTGCCGCTTTACCAATCATCGCAATGGGCCCGGGTGGCAGGCCTTTGTGCACGTAGGTATTGTAAGGGGTGTCTTCCCGAAGGTGCTTGCGCGTTAGATTGCCGTCGAAGCGGTCGCCAAGGCCATAGATAACGGTGGGGTCAGTTTGCAGACGCATATTGCGCTCAAGACGATTCACAAATACACCCGCAATATGCATGCGCTCGAATTCAAGCGCGGTCTCTTTTTCAATAATCGACGCCATAATTAACACTTCAAACGGCGCGTTGTAAGGCAATCCACCCAGGCGTTGTTCCCACCGTTTCAGCAAAAATGCCTGCATAGCGTCTGACGCTCGCTGCACAATTTCGCTCGCTTTGGTACCGTTGGTGAAATGGTATGTATCGGCCAGTAACAACCCTTCCAGCGATGTCACTGGCTGTTTGGCATAAGGTTGCCAGCTATCCAGAATGGGCTGCAGTTGCTCAGCGGTCAGATCATTGTCTAACCATTCACTGTCTGCCAGTGTTTGCAGCCACTGGTCAAAAGTCAGTCCTTCTATCAGCGTAATGTCATATTGCACTTCTTGCCCCGAAGCCAGCAACGAGAACACCGCTTCAAGATTACTACCGGGTTGAATTTCGTAAGTACCGGCACGAATATGTGTGTCTCTGGCTACCAGCTTCAACCATACTCTGGCCACACGGCGAGACATGGGGAGCCAGCCTTTTTGTTCGAAATCGTTAATGGTGGCTATCGCAGACTGTCCGGCAGGCAAGGTATAGTGCACCGCCTCTTCAACCAGTAAGGGTTTGCTCGTCTGATACTGAAACCAACCGTTCAGTGTCATTACGGCAGCGACCAGCAATAACACCAGAATAATAAACTTACGCACGGATACATTCCTGTTTGTAGGCGCCTGCCAGTGATTGCTGCAGCGCTTTTACGGGGGCCAGAGAGTACTCATGTATTTCTGAAGAATGCGCATTGACCAACGAGTGGACAGGGACAATTTGCATAAGCGCATTTGACAGCATCACTGCTTCAGCGTCGTACAAATTTCGCAGGTGATATTCCCCCACTTCGACGTGTTCGGTGTGCTCCAGTATAAACTGTCGCATTACCCCATTTACCCCTGCTTTTGACAAATCAGGCGTAAACCAAACGCCCTTTTTAAACCAAAACAGGTTAGCCGCACTGGCTTCAATGACTGTGGTATTAGCGTCTGTGACAACACAATCATCACAGTCCATGGCTTGCATGGCGCGTTTAACTAACACCTGTTCAAGGCGATTAGCATGCTTCAAACCTGCCAACAAAGGTTGATGTGCCAGCGTAACCGGAGACACCCCCAGAGAGATCCCTTGTTGACGCCATGTTTCGTACAAAGCAGGCACGGCATGCCAACTTACTGCCAGCGAGACAGCCGCTTGTTCTGGTCGTGAATAGCCTCTGCCGCCCTGACCACTGCCAAGTAAAATTTTGAGCACGCCATCTTGCTGTTGTTGCATGGCAGTGCGAATCACATCTTCTATTGCGGTGGCGGTTACTGTGATGCCCAGCGCGGCAGCGTCGTTAACTAATCGCGAAACGTGACGACACAGCAAGCCAACGCGGCCGTCTGATACGTGCATAGTGGTAAAAACACCGTCACCATAGTTCGCTAAACGATCGTTTAACGCAAACTGGTCGAGTGGTTGTAATGACACAGACTCTGACATGTCCTGCTAAACAAAAATATCCATAATGTTGGCGAGTATATCAGTAATTGGGCGGGAAATTTACTCTGTTCCAAAACAAAAACGGAAGCCGAAGCTTCCGTTTATCTTGATTGTTTACGCAGTAATTACAGTCGCTTGAAAATCAAGCTGCCGTTAGTACCGCCAAAGCCGAAGGAGTTACACAGTGCGTAATCTTCTTCAAAACCTTTTGCTTTGTGCGCAACGAAGTCCAGGTCACAACCTTCGCCCGGATTGTCCAGGTTAATGGTTGGCGGCGCCATTTTGTCGCGCAGTGCCAACACGGTGAAGATGGCTTCTACGGAACCCGCTGCACCTAACAAATGGCCTGTCATCGACTTTGTAGAGCTCACTAAAAGGTTATGCGCATGCTCACCAAATACGCCTTTCACTGCAGAAACTTCTGCAATGTCACCAGCAGGTGTAGAAGTACCGTGGGCATTGATGTAACCGATTTTTTCCGGTTCGATTTGCGCATCGTTAATGGCATTTACCATTGAAGCTGCTGCGCCTTCGCCGTTTTCTGGCGGAGAGGTCATGTGATACGCATCACCACTCATACCGAAACCGACTAGCTCTGCATAAATCGTAGCGCCGCGAGCGACCGCTGATTCATACTCTTCCAGCATGACCACACCTGCGCCTTCACCCATAACAAAACCGTCACGGTCTTTGTCCCATGGGCGACTTGCCTGTTGTGGAGCATCGTTACGAGCAGACAACGCGCGTGCTGCAGCGAAACCTGCAATACCCAGCGGCGTGATGGTCGCTTCCGCACCACCTGCCAACATGGCATCAGCATCGCCATAAGCGATGGTTCTGGCCGCGACACCGATGTTGTGTACACCTGTTGTACAGGCTGTCACGATGTTCAGGTTAGGCCCTTTCAGTCCTTCCATAATAGACAGGAAGCCTGAAATCATATTAGTAATCGTTGATGGAACAAAGAAAGGCGACACACGACGTGGCCCGCTGTTCATCAGCTTTACGTGATTCTGTTCAATTTGTTCGAGGCCACCAATACCCGATCCAATAGCCACACCTACCCGGTGCGCATTGTCGGCGGTAACCGCTAAGCCTGAATCGGCTAAAGCCTGTTTACCCGCTGCAATCCCCAGTTGGATAAAGCGGTCCATTTTCTTGGCTTCTTTTTTATCGATATATTCTTGCGGATCGAAGTCATTGATTTGACCTGCAAACCGGGTTGAATATTCACTGCAATCAAAATGGGTGATTTCACCGATCCCACTTTCACCCGCCAACAGGCGTGTCCAGGTCTTGTCGACCGACAAACCCAGAGGGGAAAGCATACCCAGACCAGTAACCACTACGCGACGTTTTGTCACAAAATGCCCTCGCATTGGAACTTATAAGGAAGGTAAACAGAAAACGGCTCGTTATCGAGCCGTTTTATCTGGAAAAAGATGCTTACGCGTCTTTGTTTGCGTTGATGTAGTCGATAGCAGACTGAACAGTCGTGATCTTCTCAGCTTCTTCATCTGGAATCTCAGTGTCGAACTCTTCTTCTAACGCCATTACCAACTCAACAGTGTCAAGCGAGTCAGCGCCTAAATCATCAACAAACGATGCTTCGGATTTAACTTCTTCTTCTTTAACACCAAGCTGCTCAACGATGATTTTTTTTACGCGCTCTTCAATGTTACTCATAATTCTAGGTTTCCCTTAACGTCACTAGATACAAAAAATGCCGCTAGTTTATTTTGCAAGTCTTAACCTTGCAAGCAACCAGTAGAAACAAATGGCCTGGTCAAACCAGCAGCTAACCAAGTTTAATCAACAAGATTTTTACATTCAAGGATTTATCTCGTTACGTGTCAATGTTCTTTGCATAAAACACGCAAACTCAGACTTATCCCATATACATGCCACCATTCACCTGAATGGTTTCACCTGTTATATATGCTGCGCCAGTGCTTACCAGGAAGCTGACTGTCGCGGCAATTTCCTCTGGCTGACCCAAACGGTTCGCCGGAATATCTTTAAAAATCGCTTCGCGTTGTTCGTCGCTCAGCGCTTTTGTCATATCAGTATCAATAAATCCAGGCGCGACCACGTTAACCGTGATGCCACGCGAAGCAACTTCGCGTGCCAACGACTTAGAAAAGCCGATTACACCCGCTTTTGCAGCAGCGTAGTTTGCCTGACCAGCGTTACCCGCACAACCTACTACCGATCCGATCGACACAATGCGACCGAAACGCTTCTTCATCATTCCACGCAAAACGGCTTTTGACAATGAAAAGATAGACGTCAGGTTGGTATCCATGATCGCTTGCCATTCGTCATCTTTCATGCGCATTAGCAGATTATCGCGTGTGATACCGGCATTATTCACTAAAATCTCAACCGCGCCAAATTCGTCTGTAATGGCTTTAACCAAGGCTTCAGATGCGCCTGGCTCGGTTACATTCAGTGTCATGCCTTTACCGCCTGACGCTTGCAAATACTCTGTAATGGCGGCAGCACCGGCATCGCTGGTTGCAGTACCAATAACAATTGCGCCCTGCTCTGCCAGTTGTGTGGCAATCGCTTTACCAATACCACGGCTGGCACCAGTAACTAACGCAATTTTACCCTGTAAATCACTCATGTTGTTACGTTCCTGTTTACGCTTCCTGCCACGCACTCAGCGTGTCAGGTGTGTTGATAGCGGAATAATTAATCGATTTAGCAATGCGCTTGCCCAGCCCGGTCAATACTTTACCCGGACCTACTTCAATAATGGTGTCGATGCCTTCAGCGGCTAAAAACTCAACGGTTTTCGTCCACTGTACCGGGCAATAAAGCTGACGCACCAATGCGTTGCGAATATTGTCCGGGTTGCTTTCTACTGCAACGTCTACGTTGTTAACCACTTTTACAGATGGCTCGCTTAACGTAATGCTGGCAAGGGCGTCGTCTAACTGATCCGCGGCCGGACGCATTAATTCGCAGTGCGAAGGTACGCTAACCGACAGCGGTAATGCGCGCTTGGCACCCGCTTCTTTACAAGCCGCCGCGGCTTGTTCAGCGGCTTTGGTTTCACCTGCAATTACCACCTGACCTGGTGAATTGTAATTGACCGGCGCAACCACATCACCTGTCGCAATGGCCGTTTCGTTACAGATATCGGCAATTGCGTCGTCGTCCAGTCCAATAATGGCATACATAGCGCCTGCACCCGCTGGGACAGCTTGCTGCATAAATTGTCCACGCGCTTCAACCAGCTTAACGGCATCTTCAAATGCCATTGCACCGCTGCAAACTAACGCCGAGTATTCACCCAGACTGTGACCAGCCATGTATTCAGGCTCGATACCCTGTTCAGCAAGAAGGCGATAAATAGCCACACTGGCAGTCAGTAACGCAGGTTGTGTGACTTGTGTTTCATTCAGTTTTTCAGCGTCGTTTTGTACCAACGCCCACAAATCGTAACCTAATACTGCTGAGGCTTGAGAAAATGTATCGATAATCGAAGCATGTGTTTCTGAAAGTTCTTTCAGCATGCCAACCGTCTGAGATCCTTGACCGGGAAATACGCAGGCGATACGAGACATAAGAATTCCTTATTATTTTTCTGATTAAGGTCGAATTACATCTGGTGCGCTTAGTAGCGCACTAATGCAGATGCCCAGGCAAAACCACCGCCGAATGCTTCCAGCAGCAAGTGCTGGCCACGTTGGATTCTGCCGTCGCGCACAGCGGTGTCTAACGCCGTAGGAACGGTCGCCGCTGAGGTATTGCCATAGTTTTCCAGCGTCAGAACGACCTGATCTAATGACATATCCAGCTTTTTCGCTGTCGCTTTAATAATTCGGAAGTTTGCTTGGTGAGGCACCAACCAGTCAAGATCAGATTTGGCCATATTATTTGCAGCCAGGGTCTGCTCTACTACCTCAGAGAGTTTGGTGACCGCCACTTTAAAGACTTCATTGCCTTTCATGACGCCCCAGTTTTCGTGGACAGACTGCTCGTCACCACGCGTAGGGTTACCCACATACAACAAATCAGCGTAAGAACCAGCTGCGTTAATATGAGTAGATAAAATACCAGGCTCGTCACTGGCTTCAATAACCGTTGCACCTGCAGCATCACCGAACAAAATCACCATAGTGCGATCAGACGGGTCAACTAAACGGCTTAAACAATCGGTACCGATTACCAAAATACGCTTGGCCATGCCGCTTTTTATATACTGGTCGGCTACGCTTAATGCATAACAGTAGCCAGCACAGGCTGCAGCAACATCAAAAGCTGGAATATTGTCCAGCCCGAGAATCTTTTGGATTTCGCATGCGCTGCTGGGTAAGGCGTAACGGCCTGACGTTGTTGCACATACAATCATGTCGATAGATTTTGGATCAATGCCCGCCGCTTCAAATGCTTTTTTGCTGGCCTCGGCGCCCATAGTAGCGGCCGTTTCGTGCGGGCCGGCTATGCGGCGTTCTTTGATACCGGTGCGGTCTGTAATCCATTCGTCGCTGGTGTCCACCATGACTTCGAGATCAGCATTGGTGCGCACATCACTGGGATAATAACTTCCCGTCCCGATAATACGTGAAAATTTGCTCAAAGTTGCTCCAATAAAACGGTTTCTATTTTACTTTTTATTTTTTCTGGTACGTTCATCTCAGCTTCCTGCTTGGCTTGCAGGATGGCATAGTAGAATGCGTCTGCCGAGGCGTTACCGTGGCTCTTTATCACAATGCCGCGCAATCCTAACAGACTGGCACCGTTATACTGGTCGGGGTTCACCCGGTTGTAGACGGTTTTTAACAGTGGAAGGGCAATTCGTGCCATTAATCGACTGAAAAAGCTCTCCTGAGACTGGCGCTTCACTTCATTTATTACCAGTTTGGCCAGTCCTTCACAAGACTTAAGCGCTATGTTGCCAGTAAAACCGTCGGTTACCACTACATCGGCGTTGTCGGTAAAGATGTCATCACCTTCCACATAGCCGATGTAATTTAAGCCCCGCGCATTTCGAAACAGCTGGTCGGCGTATTTGACTTGCGCGTTGCCTTTAATATCTTCTTCGCCCACGTTTAACAGTGCTACGCGGGGTTGTTGAATACCGCTGATTTGTTCAGCCAGTACAGAGCCCATGACACCATATTGAAACAGGATCTCAGAGGTACAATTGACGTTGGCGCCCAGGTCCAGCAAAAACACCCGGTGATGACTCGCCGTAGGCATATCAGATACCAATGCGGGCCGGTCGATGCCGGGGAGTGTTTTCAACACGTAAAACGCGAGCGTTAACAGTGCACCAGTATTTCCGGCACTGACACAGGCGTGCGCTTCGCCGGCTTCAACCAGCTCAAGCATTTTACGCATGGACGACTGCTTTTTATTACGTAACGCTGACGTGGGGGCCTCTCCCATTTCAACCGATTGTTCGCAGTGCTGCACTACAACGCGCTGACGCTGGTCGTCGGTTAAATCTTCTAATGCGGGAGATATGATTTCTTCACGACCGCACAGAATAAACTGTACATCGGGAAGTGTTTGAATTGCTTGCTTTGCAGCGGAAAGGATAACAGGGGGACCATGATCGCCCCCCATGATATCTAACGCAATGGTTAG
>NZ_CFIDRX010000188.1:0-8307 GCF_984433645.1 Marisediminitalea sp. | reverse complement strand
AATAGTGCGCATTTATTGCGGAATGTGATGCTTTTGGACAGCCTGCTGTTAACAAAATGCAATGTGGCCAGGCAACCAAATCGTTAAGAGAAGAATAAAAACAAGGGAATTCAGAAAGAATGGAAAACACGCAGCAAATAGGCCAAGGTAAAGTGTATACGTTTACACTTTGAACTGGAATTTCATATTTGAATCAAATAAATCTCAAGCGCCGAAAGGCCGCTGCTAACATTTCTACAAAATTAGCCTTGTAGCTTTTATTTGTCGAAGAGCGGCTGCAACAGTATTTTCAGAAAACTCTTCGCCTAGTAGCAACGCTCATTTTCGCCGCGCAACCATTTTTGCCCATCCAGATAGAGGTTGTCCTGTAATACCAACTCATACCTTGACTGATTGCCGTTGGTATAGGTGAGCACAAGCACGCCGGATTGGTTTAGGTCTCCCAACGCTTGCCAGGTGCCTGAATTCCCGTCATTCATTGCGCCGCTGAAGCCATCCATACTGTATCCACCCGCATTGAAGGATGTAGCAAAACTCCCGTCACTGCACAGCCACATCTCGTGTTTCTCACGATAGCCTGAACCGGTGTAATAACGTGCGATGTAACGACCTCGCATGTATTGTTGCCAACCGCCAGCTTGCTCATTAACAGCGGGGTCGGCCGGCTCAAACACCGTTATGTCTGCTGTGATTGCTAAGGCAAGTTGCTTCAACTCTGCTGTCATGGAGGAGGCAAAAATAATGGTCGCCAGACTGAGCCCTTCCCGGAGTTCTCTGGCGGCGACATTCGCAGCGAGCGGCACAGCAGTGCCCATAACCAGATAATCGTTAACAACGGTATTGTCCTGAACATTTGGGGAAGCCTTTGGCTGCAGGTACATCCCTTCATCCAGTGGAATTGACCCGGCCATCATTGACTCAATTTGTGTCTGATTATAGGAATCGAACACCAACAACATGGAGGCCTCGCCATTCTCAGCATCCAGCACCAACGCGCCGGCCCCTTGTGGTAACCCTCCCTGCCAGCCAGACGGTATGGTTAAAGTAATTCCCAACGCAGAAGACGTGAGCTCTGTACCCCCGTTATAAAGTTGACCGGCGACAATTTCTTCACAGTGTAAATGCGGGCTAAATAAGGCAATCAGACTAAAGAAGAGTGGGATTCCCTGTTTCATAACGCTTCCTTGTTAATGACACTTTGATAAGTGTAGCAGGTAACGTGGCGGCATAAAAAAAGCCCGACAAGGTCGGGCTTCATAAAAACGATTTAGCGGCTTAGCGGAACAGCACTTTCTCTTTGTTGAACCAGTACACGCAGAAGAATAAAAGTCCTGCCGCAATAATGGCTGTAGAAGAGAAGATGGCGACCAGCTGGAAGTAATCCATAGTGCCTTTAATCAGTTCTTTAATGGCCAGTGCCACATTCGTTAGCGGTACCCAAGCCCAGCCGCCTTTAAGTTCAACGCCCGGCAACATGGCAAGTATAACCGGTACGATGACAGCGAACACCAGCGGTGTCATATACCCTTGTGCTTCTTTAAAGCTGCGGGCATAAATGGACAAACTGAGTAGCACCGCTGAGAAAATAGCAACGACAGGCACTAACATCAGGAACATCAGAATGAAGTCTATCGCGCCAATCGCACTCATAAACTCCGCCACTACTTTTAACGCCATACCCTGACTGAGTACCAGGCCCCACACGGCCATACTGCTCACCGTTATCAGGGCCGATGTAACGCCGGCAAAAGCAATGGTAAAGAACTTACCCAACACCAAGTGGTGCCTTTCGATGGGCGATATCAACAAGGTTTCCAGTGTGCCCCGCTCTTTCTCACCTGCACCTAAATCCGTTGCCGGGATCATGGCACCTTGTAAACACAGCATAAAAATAAAGTACGGGATCATACCGCCGATTTTTTCGCCCCAATTCTCGCGCTTGTCTGCCACATCCACTTTTTCGATAACAATGGGTTCAATAAGCGCGATTTGTTGTTGCTCATTTAAGCCTAATGTTTCAAACGCCTTTGCCTGGCTTTCTTCTGAAAACGCATCGACAATTTTATCCAGACGTTTACGTACCATGTTTAAACCAGCGTCATTAAGGTACAACTGCAGCTTTACCTGACCGTTTGCCAGCGCATCGTCACTAAAGTTGCTCGGGATAACCAGTACAAAATCGGCTTTCTCTGCTTTTACATAGGCCTTGATGTCGTCATCGTCGTTGATCAGCACTTCGTTGAACATATCAGATGTTGACAGTTCTTCGACCAATGCCGGCGCATACTGAGCGCCAATGACAGCGTAATCCAGCACTTTGTTTTCAGCTTTGTCGACGGCTTTACCACCGAAAAATACCACCAGACCGATTAATAGCGGGAACACCAGAATCGGTAGCGCAATCATAAAAAACAGGGTTTTGCGATCGCGTAACAGTTCTTTGATTTCTTTCAGCATTACCTTCCACATGTTATTCCCCTCCCTGTTCAATAATTCGCATAAATGCCTGGTGTAGTGAGCCGTCAGACTTGGCTTTGAATGCGTCAAAGGTATCTGAAAAATGGGTTTTGCCGTGATGGATAACCGTTACCCGGTCGCACAACTCGGAAACCTCATCGAGGTGGTGGGTGGAAAAAATAACCGGCACACCTTTCTCTTTTAACCGCTGAATAAAGTCCAACACGGTTTGTGCCGCCATAATATCCAGGCCGGTGGTAGGTTCGTCTAAGATAACCACTTTAGGGTCATGCACCACAGCGCGCGCTATAGCGGTTTTTTGCTTCATTCCGGTAGAGAAATTCTCACACTTTCGGTCCAGAAAGCTGTGCAAATCCAGTACATCGGCCAGTTCAGCAATTTTGGTGTCGATCTGGGCAGCAGACATTCCGTGCAACTGGCCGAAATAAGCAATGTTCTCTCGTCCGGTTAATCGACCGTACAAGCCGGTTGAGCCAGACAAAAAGCCGATCATTTTGCGCGCAATAACCGGGGTTTTTACTACATTTGTACCGTCGATGGTAATGTCGCCCGTATCTGGCGTAAGCGCCGTAGAGAGCATGCGCAGCGTCGTGGTCTTCCCAGCCCCATTAGGCCCGAGTAACCCCAACACTTCACCTGAAGAACAATGAAACGAGACATTCTCTACGGAATGAAAAAAACGCCCTTTCAATCGCGGATCTTTTTTCTCTTGTTCGCTGAGTTTTTTGGGGTTTTCCACCGTAAACTTCTTGGCAAGTTGAGAAATTTCTATCATGAGTTTTCCCTGTTGTTATCGTTATTGTCAGCAAAATAACCGTTGCTTTCTTTTTTAAATTCCAATGTTGAATGTGGCTAAGTGGCTCAATGTGAAAATTCGTTACACTTTTTCACTCCACCTCACCTCATATATCAGTATACTGACATTCAAATTACAATAATTCGATTAAATGTTACAAATTATAAGGAGTCACGGATGTCTGAAGTCACCAATCCAATTCAGGCTTGTAATGATATATTTTTCAAGCCGAATGGTGTGTTTAAAGCCGTAAACGAACACAATAACTGGTCGTGGGTACCGTTTTTAATTGTTACGGTGTTAAGTGTGTTACCAGGCTATCTGTTCATCAATTTTGTTGATTTTGCCTGGTACCAGGACATGCTCATCAACACCCAGTATGGCGATATGAGTCCTGCTGAGCAAAACCAGATCCGCTCAGGTATGGAGCAATCGGCAGTGCAAATGTTTATGCTGATTGGCGGTATTCTTGGCCCAATTGTCGTCAACGCCGTGGTAGCCCTTTACCTGCATTTAATGACCAAATCCGACGAACAAAACCTCAATGGCTTTACAGATTGGTACGGCTTTACCTGGTGGGCGAGTATGCCTGCAGTCATTAACGCACTGATTGCGATTGCGTTAATCGCGCTGTCGAGCGACCACCAAATCCTACCTACTGTTATTAGTCCCCTGTCGTTAGCGTACTGGGCGGATATTCAAATGTCTTCAGACTGGTTTGGTTTTGCCCAATCTATGCGTCTGGAAAGCCTGTGGACTATCTACCTTATTGCGGTGGGCATTGCGCAATGGACTAGCTTCTCAACGAAAAAATCCACCCTTATTGCCTGTGCACCATTTGCTTTAATCTGGGCAATTTGGTTTGTGATTAATTTGATGTAATCCGGCGACAAGTGCACAGAAACGGGCCCAGTATTAACTGCACGGCCCGTTTTTTATTTCCCAACCAAAGGTAATTGTAACGTAGGCTGTGCATTTGCAGACAGCGGGCGAAAATAATCGCGGTTTGCATAAAACGCGTCTGTTTGGCCTTCACTCCAGTCCGGCACCCCAAGCACAGGCAATGGCTTTAATACCTGTTTACTGCTCAACCCATCAAATTCCAACAGTCGTTGTTCGAGCGCCTGATCTGCTAACGCATATTGACGGGCTGTTGATGCAGCAATAAATTCATCGGGCACAACCACCGCCAGCCATTTAGCGGTTAATCCAATAAACGGATTGAGCAACATTTCATAGATTGCATGCCCGAAAATAAGCGGAAATACCTGCGCGCCCCAGACTTGCTGATATTCACAAAAGGCTCGCTGCCAATGGTGCTTTGCCAACGCTTCAAGCAAATTATTCCCCTGCTCAAGACAGGAAGCCGGCACCGCTAACACGACACCGCATTCATCGAAATGAGTCAGACGGTTTCGTCGAGGCGTACGAGGATGTGCGCCGAATGCCGTGATATCAGCAATATGAAAGTGATTCAACCGTTGTTTACTGTTCGGGAATTGCATCCAAATCATTGCATTGAAGGCATCATGCCAGTTGCGATCCCGCGTTGGTACCTGAGCGGCCTCAGCCACAATCGTCTCGTAATACCTCGGGTCATGCTCGAACTGCTGCGCTTCAACAAACTCAGGTACACGTCTTTCAGCCTGACTCGTAAATCCTTCTGCCAACTGATTTAGCTGGTTTATATCTGGCGTATCACTGATGTCCTTTACATTGAAATACTCAAACAAAACGCGAAGGGGTAAGGACAAAGAAGCACGGTGGCTCAATGATTGGTTGACTGCGACAGATTTCATGCTGAATGATTGGTTGTTGCGACCGATTTATCTATACTGGGTCGCTATTGTAATGCAATCAGAGATAATAATATGAAAAAAATCTTCCTGCCTCTGGTGATGTCTGGCTGCGCAATGATCGCTGCCTGTTCACCCGAGACCCCGACAGAAAAAAACAACTTTGATGATGTTTACGCGTCAATTACGCCGGAAAAAATTGCGCCTGCGCTAAAAACCCTGGCATCCGATGAATTTGAAGGCCGTTTACCCACCACAGAGGGCGAACGCAAAACGCTGGATTACCTGACAAAAGAATTCAAACGCATGGGCTTAAAGCCGGGTAATGGCGATAGCTATTTACAGGAAGTGGCCTTAATGGAAATCACCGCTGATCCCAATATGGTGATGACGATTGGCGATAATGAGTTTGTGTATAAAACAGATATGGTCGCGTCGTCAAAACGCGAGCAGTCTGTTGTGTCACTGGAAAATTCCGAGCTGGTATTTGTTGGATACGGTGTTAATGCCCCGGAGTACGACTGGAACGATTATGAAGGCTCGGATGTCACCGGCAAAACCGTAGTCATTCTGGTAAACGACCCTGGTTTTGAAAACCCTGAAAGCGGTAAATTCCAGGGCACCACCATGACCTACTACGGTCGCTGGAGCTACAAATACGAAGAAGCAAGCCGTCAAGGCGCAGCCGGCGCTATTATCGTTCACGAAACCGCCCCGGCCTCTTATGGATGGTCGGTGGTTGCAAATAGCTGGAGCGGCCCACAATACGGCCTGGTTAGCCCGGAAAAGGGCGCAAGTCGCGTAGCGGTCGAAGGATGGCTGACTCTGGAAGCCGCTACAAAAGTGTTTGCTGATGCAGGCCTCGATTTTTCTGCTGAGAAAGCCAAAGCGATGCAAGGTCCTTATTCAAAAGCACTTGGTCAAGCGATGACGGTTACCGTGAATAACACCTTTAAAGCATCGAAAAGTTACAACGTTTTGGCCTCCTTACCTGGCTCAGAAAAACCCGATGAACATGTGATTTACACCTCACACTGGGATCACCTAGGTAAAGACGAGAGCCTTGAAGGCGACCAAATCTACAACGGCGCCCATGACAATGCGACAGGGACAGCTGCCGCACTAGTGATGGCTGAAGCCTTTACCCAACTAACGCCAGCGCCCAAGCGTTCAATCTCATTCCTGATTGTCACGGCGGAAGAACAAGGCTTACTGGGTTCAAAGTACTACGCGGATAACCCGGTTATTCCATTGAATAAAACCGTTGCCAACATCAATATGGACGCCATGAACGTATTGGGTAAAACCAAAGATGTGGCGGTCATTGGTATGGGTAAATCGGATCTGGAGCAGGAACTGACTGTTGCAGCCCAGCGTCAGGGCCGCGTTCTGGCACAGGAAGACCGTCCTGAAGCCGGATATTACTACCGCTCAGATCACTTTAGCTTTGCTAAGGCGGGTGTACCTGCGCTATACGCGAAAGGTGGAAAAGAGCCGTTTGACGAAGCCACGGCAAAATACCGCAAACACATGAAAGTGGTGGTTACCGGGTGCTATCACCAGGTCTGTGACAAATTCCGCGATGGCTGGGATTTAAGTGGCATATCACAGGATACCCAATTACTTATGGAAGTGGGTTACATGGTAGCCAACAAAGAGGCCTGGCCAACCTGGAGTGAATCCAGCGAATTCCAGCGTCCCTAACAACTGTTTTGGCGGTTGTGCTCCACGCTGAGCACAACCGCTTCCCTCCCCTTTATTTGCGCTACTTTCACACAGCATTCACGCTACCCGGGCTATCCTGCTTATTTTTTATACTTAATAGCGAATTAATCAAAGATTAAGCTTGCATTTTTATCTCATGCTGGCACATTCAGTACTCGCGAGTGAAAAGGTTTTATCCTGCAAAAAAATAATCCACCGCTGTATATCAATTCGAGCACCGACAGAAAACATTATCCTTTAACTATGTGACAAGAGAGAACGCTTCCTATGTGTGGTATTTTCGGTATCTTAGATATCAAAACCGATGTGTCTGAACTCAGAACCCAAGCACTTGAATTAACCAAAACGCTGCGTCACCGTGGCCCTGACTGGTCGGGTATCTGGAATAATGACAATACCATCTTGTGTCACGAGCGTTTAGCTATCGTCGATGTCGACACTGGCGCACAACCGCTTATCAGCGATAACGGTCAGCAAATCCTGGCGGTTAACGGTGAAATCTACAACCACAAGCAGTTGGCTAAAGATTTGGCTACCCCATACAACTTTAAAACCCGTTCTGATTGCGAGGTGATTTTACCTCTGTATCAACAACGCGGTGTAGAGTTTATTGACGATTTACAAGGCATGTTTGCCTTCGTTCTTTATGACGAAGCGCAGGATTCCTACCTGATTGCCCGTGACCATATTGGTATTATCCCGCTATATACAGGTTACGACGAGCACGGTAATTTCTACGTAGCATCAGAAATGAAAGCCCTGGCGCCTGTGTGTAAAACAATCAGTGAATTCCCTCCAGGCCACTACATGTGGAGCAAAACCGGCGAATTAGTGAAATACTACAAACGCGACTGGATGGAGTACGATGCCGTTAAAGATAACGAAACCAGCATCGACGACCTTCGCGAAGCGTTTGAAAAAGCCGTAAAATCTCACCTGATGTCAGACGTGCCTTACGCCGTACTGTTGTCGGGTGGTTTGGATTCATCACTGGTGTCTGCCGTTGCGGCTAAATACGTTGCTAAGCGCGTTGAAGATGAAGACAAGTCTGATGCCTGGTGGCCACGTCTGCACTCGTTTGCAGTAGGCCTTGAAGGCGCACCTGACTTGCTGGCTGCCAAAAAAGTAGCCGACATGATTGGTACCGTGCATCACGAGATCCACTTCACCATTCAGGAAGGTCTGGATGCGATCCGCGACGTTATTTACCATCTGGAAACCTACGACACGACAACTATCCGTGCCGCTACGCCTATGTACCTGATGACCCGCAAGATCAAAGCAATGGGTATCAAAATGGTACTGTCTGGCGAAGGTTCAGATGAAATCTTTGGTGGTTACCTGTATTTCCACAAAGCGCCGAATGCCAAAGAATTCCACGAAGAAACCGTGCGTAAGCTTGACCGCCTGCACATGTTTGACTGTGCACGTGCCAACAAAGCCACGTCAGCATGGGGTGTAGAAGCACGTGTACCGTTCCTGGACAAAGAGTTCATGGACGTTGCCATGCGC
>NZ_CFIDRX010000187.1:0-8452 GCF_984433645.1 Marisediminitalea sp. | reverse complement strand
GCTGTGTTAAGCGCAGGTTTGAAACCGATAGTTCAGCCTGGCCATTCACACTAAAACGCAGGGGCGCATACACTTCTTTTAAATTTGCACCTGCTTCAATGAGGCATTTGGTTGGGATCTCAACGGCCTGCCATTCGTTGGAATCGACCATAAAGTCGCCCAGTTTCACCATGCCTGCACAGTTGTCCCCACATGCAATCCCGGCCTGAATGCCCGTACCAGATTGCAATTTAACATCAAATGCCAGTGCTGAATTCGGGGTCGTGAAGTCGAGTAAATCCACCGGGAAAGGAGCGAAGAACTCTACTGTTGCAGGTGTTTCCCCAAACTGCATTAACAGGGTATCTTCCTGAACATGCCTGTCGGCAGTACGGATAGCCATGTCACCAACCGTCAGTACACTGCTGTTCATGGTGCCGGTTTCATCATTGACACGGGCCACGAGCTGCCAAGGTGGCTGTACACTTTGCTGGAAAATTACATGGTCGGCGGCTTCGCTACTGTCTGCCTCAACGGTTTCGTTCAGCATGGGTAAGTTTGTGTTGTTGGCGTAAGTCAGACCATAACCATATTCGAATTGTGGCGTTTTGCCATCGCCTCGATTAATGGGGTTCTGGTAAGGTGTTGCTGGCCAGGTAAACGACAACTTGCCCTGCATAGGGTAAGCAATTTCACCGTTTTCATTGGTGAACAAAACGTCGGCGACACCTTGTCCTTCAGAGCCAGGCAGCCATGCAACAACAAACGCGTCGGTTGCAT
Organism: Marisediminitalea sp.; assembly: GCF_984433645.1. Lineage (NCBI taxonomy): Bacteria > Pseudomonadati > Pseudomonadota > Gammaproteobacteria > Alteromonadales > Alteromonadaceae > Marisediminitalea > Marisediminitalea sp. The sequence goes on along the minus strand of NZ_CFIDRX010000187.1, from coordinate 7,693 downwards.
TAATTTCCGGGTTCACCCATAGAGGTCTGCCGGTGATGAACACGCCTACAACCGGAATACCGTCAGCTTTTAGCTTTTTAAGTAACGCTAAGTCCGACTTCTCACCGCGTTGATACTCAACATTGGCAATGTCACCATTCCCCTCTGCGTAAGGGTTCTCTCCGAATACAACAATAGCGACGTCAGGCTTCTCATCGTAGCTACCGTCAACGCTAAGCACTGCGCTACCGCCGGCTGCACTCACTGCCTGCCGGATCCCCTGATAGATAGACGATGCGCCTGGGAAGTCGCTGTTTTCATTGCCTGTGCCTTGCCAGGTGATTGTCCACCCGCCTGATTGTTTGCCGATGTTATGCGCGCCATCGCCGGCAACCAGTACCTTGCTGTTTGGTTCAAGTGGCAGCAGGTGGTCATTATTTTTCAGCATGACCAGCGATTTACGCACCGCTTCGCGCGCGATGGCGCGGTGCTCAGGATGCCCGATAATCGATTTGTCACCGGACAAGCTGCGGTTCGCCGGTGAAGGAAGATCAAACAGACCTACGCGAACCTTAACCCGCAATACACGGCGCACGGCATCGTCGAGGCGTGACATCGGGATTTCGCCACTTTCTACCTGGGCAACGAGGTTGTGGAACAAGGGCTTCCAGGTCGGCGTTGGTGCCATGTACACATCCAGGCCAGCAAGCAGCGCCTGCGGACAGTTATCGTTAGAGCAGCCTTCAATCTGACCATGCCCGTTCCAGTCACCTACTACAAAACCATCGAAACCCATTTTGTCTTTGAGCACGTCGGTGAGTAAGTACTTATTGCCGTGAAGTTTTTCACCATGCCAGCTATTGAACGATGCCATTACTGACTGCGAGCCTGCACCAAGACCTTCGACATAGCCTTGAGCATGAATGCGAAACAGGGTCTCTTCGTCGGCGATGTTGTTGCCCTGATCGTCACCGTGCTCGGTTCCACCGTCGCCGACAAAGTGTTTAACCGTTGAGACAACGTGCTGGTCGTCGATGTTGCCATCGCTAATATCGCCTTGCAGACCAGTAACAATCGCCCTTGCATAAGCGCCAACCACTTCTGGATCTTCAGAATAACTCTCGTAGGTACGACCCCAACGGTCGTCGCGCGCCGCTGCTACGGTGGGGGCAAATATCCAGTCTATTCCCGTTGCGCGTACTTCTTTTGCTGTCGCGGTTGCGATTTTTTCAATCAGTGCCGGGTCTCGCATTGCCCCAAGACCGATATTATGAGGGAACAACGTGGCGCCAATGACGTTGTTGTGGCCGTGAACTGCGTCGGTTCCCCACATGGTCGGAATGGTGCTGCCATCCAGGCTATCGTCTATTGATGCCTGGTACATCGCTTCTGCCAATGCAATCCATTCATCGGGCGTAGCATGTTTATTGTTGTTTGGAAAAGAACCACCGCCGTTGAGATACGAGCCAAACCCATACTCACGCATATCTTCTACGGTGACGTCGCGAATCTCCGGCTGGACGATTTGCGCCACCTTCTGCTTAACCGTCATAGTGGCCAACATCTCAGAGACTTTCTTCTCAACCTCGTCTGATTTAGCGATGGGTGACTGAATGCTTGGCCAGTAATCTGGTACGGCTGCGTTGTTTGTCGTTGATGTTGCTTCAGGGTTACTTGAACAAGCCCCCAACAATAAGGCCCCCAGGGCTGCTGCAACTGAAGTAGCTAATCGGTATTGCATGGTTATTCTCCAGTCTGTAAGTCGGGCTTAGCGCCTTTCAGGCCATAAAATCCGATGTACAGATAGCAAATAGCAGGTAGTAAAAATGACAGAGTTAATCCCAGTGTGTCAGCCAGGACACCCTGCAACAAAGGAATTAGCGCACCGCCAACGATAGCCAGACACAACAAGCCCGATGCTTTTGCGGTTTGTTCACCCAATCCTTTCAGTGCAAGACTAAAGATTGTTGGGAACATGATCGAGTTACACAAACCGACGGCCAGCATTGACCACATTGCGATATCGCCATTTGTGAGCACGGACGTCACAATGAGAACCACAGAAGCCAGGCTGTTAAAGCCGAGTAAAACACCGGGTTGAATTCGCTGCATTAACGCTGCGCCAATAAATCGGCCTACCATTGCACCACCCCAGTAATAAGCAATGTAAGCGGCTGCCTGACTTTCCGGCATGGAGAGCACATGGGCAGAACCAAAATAGTTTACCAGGAAGCTGCCAATCGACACTTCCGCACCCACATACACAAAAATGCCAATAACACCAAACTTCAGGTGGCGGTGATGCAGCACAGAGCTGGCCTGCCTGTCTTCTAACTGAGCGGGTTGGGCTTCTGCGGGCAACGCCAGGCGACGCGTGAGCAATGCCATTACAGCCAACACGATAGCCAGTGCCAGGTAGGGCACGATTACAGACTCTGCATCGGCCTGAGCATTGGTGGCGGTGTGAGCTGAGAAGATCAGAACCCCACCGATAATCGGCGCGATGGTGGTTCCCAAAGAATTAAACGCCTGGGTCATGGTTAGACGGCTGGAAGCGGTATTGGGGTTACCCATAATAGTGACCAATGGGTTCGCCGCGACTTGCAGTATCGTTATGCCACCTGCCAGTACAAATAATGCCAGCAAAAACATCCAGTATTGCGCCAGTTTCGCTGAGGGAATAAACATGAGGCAGCCCACCGCGGCGGCTAATAAACCGGTGATAATGCCTTGCTTGTAACCTACTTTGCTAACCAGTTTGCCTGCGGGAACAGACACCAGAAAGTATGCGCCGAAAAAGCAAAATTGCACCAACATAGCCTGAGTAAAATTGAGTTCGAACAGGGCTTTAAGGTGTGGAATCAAAATATCGTTCATGGCGGTAATGAACCCCCACATAAAGAACAATGATGTGAGACTCACAAGCGTTGACATAGTGAGCGGAGCAGATGTTCCGGTTGTGGCTGACGCCGATGGCATAGACATAATTGTGCGCCTTGTTTGCAACTTACGAAGCCCGATCTCTTGGGGTGGTGAGATGGAATGTTAATATTTTGTTGGTTGAGTATAGGGCGATTTTATAAAAATGCAAGCGCTTACATTTTGTGTGTGAAATTTCCCCTCAAATTGAAATAACCTCGCATTTTTATGTTGCTCAACCGGTACCGCTTTCTGATTGATATTTTTTTTAATATGCTGATTTTTAATTTATTTTTTAATAGAGCTTTATAAAAAGTGGCGCAGCTATTTTGGCTTGCCAGTGTTATTTCTAATGATAGCGCTTACAGTATTGATGTGTATGGAAATTTTTCGATCAAACGAGTGCATAAGTAACGTGCTGTTACAAAATGTCAAAGACAGACATTATCAATCGTTTCATACTCCATTTACGTTAATAGTTACGTTGGTTTGAGCATGAAACGGTGGATTGTCTTGTTTGCGTGCCTGTTTGGTGCGTTGGCATGCTATACCCTCGGATTTAGTGAGGGTTCTTATATTGTTATCGGTATTGGCGTGGGACTCGAGTTGGCATTTTGGTTGAAATTAATAAAGCCTTAGCAGTTCGCATTCTCTACTTCAGTATTCAGGCTACAGTGAATTGTAAATAACTTGTATATTTAATGAAAGCGCTTACAATTGGTCTTGTGACAAGATTAGTTTACTTCGTTTTTTGACTCTCAGTTGCTTCGAAAGAATGCCAGACTGGTGTGTAAGGCGCTCCTCAATGACTAAAAATCTTACTATAAATCAACGGCTAAACTCCAATCTGTTTCCTGTCGGTGTAGCGACGTCTTCATTTCAGATAGAAGGCGCGAGAGACGGCCGGGAAGCGAGTATTTGGGATACATTCTGTGCCACGCCGGGGGCGGTGAAGGATGGCTCGGATGGCAATGTTGCTTGTGACCATATTCATCGTTGGCAGGACGATATTGAGTTGGTGTCTTCACTGGGGTTTGACGCTTACCGGTTTTCTGTCAGCTGGCCGCGAATAATGAAAGCGTGCGGCAGTGTCAATCAGACGGGGCTTGCGTTCTATGTGGATTTGTTGAAAGCGCTGAAAGACAAAGGACTAAAAGCCTACGTAACCCTATACCACTGGGATTTACCGCAGTATCTTGAAGATAAAGGCGGGTGGCTTAACCGTGAAACGGCTCTGGCATTCGCCGAGTATGTAGATGTAGTCAGCAAGGCATTTAACGGTTATGTGGATTGTTATGCAACCCTGAACGAACCATTTTGCAGTGCGTATTTGGGGTATGAAATTGGTGTGCATGCGCCAGGCAAGGTGGGCAAACAGTTTGGAAAAAAAGCGGCTCATCACTTACTGCTAGCACACGGCATGGCCATGCAGGTGTTGCGTAGGAATGCACCGGATGTGACAAGCGGTATTGTACTAAACTTTACGCCTTACTATGCGTCTACGGCCTCTGAAGCCGACGCGGCTGCGGCTAAACTGGCACATGACCATCACAACGACTGGTATGTTAAACCGGTACTTACAGGTTGCTATCCCGATATTCTGCATTCCCTGCCTGAGAACGAGAAACCTGACATTCTCGATGGCGACCTGGCGCTAATCAATGCGCCGCTGGATTACCTGGGCGTAAACTATTATACCCGTTCATTCGTAGCATCTTGTAGTAATGACGGTTTCAGTATCCTACCGCCCGCAGCAGATGCACCGGTTTCTGCCATGGGTTGGGAAATTTTTCCTAATGCTTTAAGGGACTTGCTATTACAGCTGCACCGTGATTATGATTTACCACCAGTGCAAATCACCGAAAATGGCATGGCCTGTGATGACGCACTTATAAACGGCGAGGTAGACGACCCTGTTCGCGTACAGTATCTGCAGGATCATATGAACGCGGTGGCTGAAGCAATGGAAGCTGGGGTTGATGTGACCGCGTATTTTGTGTGGAGTTTATTAGACAATTTCGAATGGGCTGAGGGCTACCTTAAGCGATTCGGTATTGTTTATGTCGACTACGACACGCAACAGCGTATTCCTAAACGCAGCGCTTTGGTGCTGCAGCGATGGTTAACGCGGCGTAAAGCGTCAAACGGGGAAATGTGACTAGTATGATCAGTGTGAAAGAAAAAGTTGCTTATGGACTGGGTGATACGGCGAGTAACTTTATCTTTCAGACGGTGATGCTCTTTCTGACCTATTACTACACCGATATCGTTGGCTTGAACCCGGCAACAGTAGGCAGTATGTTCCTGCTGGTTCGTTTAATAGACGCTGTTACCGATCCGCTCATGGGTTCACTGGCAGATCGCACCCGAACCCGTTGGGGGTCATACCGCCCCTACCTGCTCTGGCTGGCCCTGCCGTTTGCTATTATCAGCGTGCTGGCGTTTACCACACCTGACACCGACTACCAGGGTAAGCTTATGTACGCCGTTACCAGCTACATTGCCCTCATGTTGATGTATACCGCCATTAATATTCCCTATTCCGCACTGGGCGGCGTAATAACGTCTGATCCCGACGAACGGGTTTCAGTGCAATCTTACCGATTCATTTTCGCTATGATTGGCGGTCTTATCGTGTCGTCATTTACATTGCCGTTGGTTGGCTATTTAGGCGAAGGTGACGACGCCAAAGGTTATCAGCTGACTATGCTGGTGATGGGCGTGGTTGGCATGTGTCTGTTTCTACTTTGTTTTGCTGGCACTCAGGAACGGCTCAAGCCAGAAAAACCCTTGTCCATGCCGTTGATTGCACAACTGAAGTCGGTCTGGCGTAACGATCAGTGCAGAATATTGTGCTTGGTGAGCGTGGTATTACTGACCGGTATCCTGCTGCGAAACTCTCTGACAATTTACTACGTTAAATACGTGCTGAATCGCCCGGACGATGTCACACTGTTTGTTACCATTGGCTTGGTGGGTGGCCTGATTGGTTGTGCGTTTGCGCATCCCCTTGCCAAACGACTGGGTAAAATCCGCCTGTATATTCTGCTTCAACTCGGCGCCGGTACGGCCTGTCTGGTGAATTTCTTTATCCCTGTGAATCTGTGGCTAGTGGCTTTAGCGGTGCATTTCGTATGGGGTTTCTTATTGCAAATGTCGTCACCTCTTTTGTGGGCGAAAATGGCCGATGTGACTGATTATGGCGAAGCGCAAACAGGCGTGAGATTAACCGGTGTTACCTTTTCTACCATCGTGTTCTTTATCAAAGTTGGTGTGGCTTTGGGGAGTGCAATGTCCGGTTGGCTACTGGCGTTCTACGGTTATGAGGCGGGTTCCGTTACTGAGGATGTCAGCAACGGGATAGCCTTCTCATTTTGTATTTTACCCGCGTTAATGTCAGTTTTGGTTGTCATAATTATGCGCTGGTATACATTAGACACACAAAGAGTAGAAGCAGCACAGCAACAAATTCAGGCAGCGCGCCTGAGCGCAACACATTAGAAACAGTGAACAAACATGGTAACCATAAAACAGGTAAGTGAAAAAGCAGGGGTATCGTCTGCAACCGTCTCGCGGGTCATTAATGATACCGGCACCGTAAAAGAAAAGACCCGTAAACTTGTGGTCGCGGCCATGGAAGAGTTGGGTTATCGGCATAATGTGGTTGCAGCATCTTTAGCTTCCAATAAAACCAACACCATTGGTTATGTGGTGCCAGAGTTACACGGCTCCTTTTTTGGCGCAATGATGGGGGGGACCGAGCAGGCCTTACGGGCTGCGCGCAAACACATGCTGATTGCTACTGGGCACTCAGACGAAACCATCGAGAAAACACAGATAGAGGCTTTGTTAAGCCGCCGCTGCGATGCGTTAATTCTTCATGTTGAAGCGGTAAGCGATGACTACTTGGTTAACCTGGTTCAACAGGGCGTAAAACTGGTCGTGGTAAACCGCTATATCGCTGAAATTGACGACAACTGTATTAGCTTGGAAAACGTTAAAGGGGGCTACCTGGCCGCACGGCATTTACTGGATATTGGTCATACCGACATTGCCTATATTGCGGGGTCGTTATTTAAAGCTGATGGTATAAATCGACTGACGGGCCACAAGCAGGCTCTGGAAAGTGCCGGTATTGAGTACGACGAGTCTCTTATGTATGAAGGGAATTTCCAGGCCAAATCAGGTGCAGAAGGCATTCGGGCGCTAATGGCGCGGGGAAAACCGTTTTCAGCCGTTGCCTGCGCAAACGATGAAATGGCGTCGGGTGCTATGAATGCGCTGCGTGAAATGGGTAAACGAGTGCCTGAAGATGTGTCGGTAATAGGGTTCGATAACGTAGACTTTGCGAGTTATTTGTCGCCAGGGCTAACTACGATTGATTATCCGGTTAAGCAAATTGGCACTATGGCTGCACATTGGGTGCTTGACCGGGTTTATGGAAAAGGCAGCCATGAGTTCACTCACGTTGTAGAGCCACGGTTAATCCTGAGAGGTACGACAAGTAGCCCTGAATAGTAACTGGCTTTTTTTTGCCTAATAGCGCTATGCTAACCGGGATTGCTGCCGATAAGGTCTCTAGGGGCTGTTGACCTTTGCTGTATCATTTTTGTTCTATATAGAAGCGTTTTAATCGCGAAACAGGCCTACAGGCATAGTCATTCTACGTCAAAGGACTGTGACAAAGAGTAAAACGCTTCTATGACGAACCCGAAGGGCAGCGTTTGTGCGTCATTTATACTGCGTTATCGCCCACTTATGTAGAGCAACTACACTACGTGGACTCTGCCTTGCC
>NZ_CFIDRX010000186.1:0-8484 GCF_984433645.1 Marisediminitalea sp. | reverse complement strand
CTTCACACGAGCCTCAATAGAGCTTATCGGTTGGTACTTCTCAAGTAGCTCTGTGATTCTCTGCTTTGAGTCTTGGAGATGAGATTTGACTTTATTGAGTTCTGACTTTAGTTCGCGGGACTTTAAAAGTGTAAACACCAGTAACGATATGGCTGCGAAAATCAGGGCATAGGTGATAATGTGGCCATAGTCCCTTGGTAGAGCTTCAATTAAGCCCATAGCTGTAATCCTTGTCTGCTCGTCCTTCTGTCAACCTTAATACAAGTGGTTTGCCAATACAAAATCAAGTCAACTTGGGAGTCCTTTCCCGTAGGTGTTATCAGGCGATAGAGGCTTTCATGCCCGTGTTAGCTTCATGCTGTTCATACATTGCTTGCTGCAACAGCTGAGCTTTCGACGTAGGAACGATAAAGCTGTCATGAACAGGAATCATTGGTATAGATTCTGCGCCTGATAAATGATACAAAAGACAAGGATGCAGCGACTTGTAGTCAAGCTCTACGCAGGACTCTCCATTAATTCTGATAGTTCTTCTGACAACTTGGGGAGGTTCTGAATATCACAGTAAAACCTACCACCGATACACCATTGCCCTTTAAATATCCGTCTGTATGATAGGTCAGTCTGCGATAGTTGAATGGTTCTGTTGACCTCAGATGTGTATGCCCAGTTGTAACTTGTACTTGCTTCATTCAGCGCCCAGTTTATAGAGTGACGAAAATGGAAAAAAACTTAACTTCCTTCTTTTTGTTCGCTTTGCTTATTGTCTTGTTAGGGCAATTGGTGTCCTTGATCAACCTCTATGTCTTATACCACTTTGTCTTTGATAATTATCACCCAAACGTAAACAATCAAAAGGATGCTATTTTAAACATAGGTTTCTTCGGGGTCGTAATAGCCATGCCAATAATAGAAGAGATGGTGATTAGATGGCCGTATTTATTACTAGTCAAAAAACTTGCAAATCCAACTCGTCTAGCCATTGTTTTTTCGTTGGTTTTCGCTTTTTTACATCCCGCTGAGGTATTCTTGGTGGCTTTTGGGTTGTCTTTGTTTTTCTGTTATTTAGTCGCGAAAACGCAATCGATAAAACTATCAATACTCGCCCATATTTTAAATAATTTTAGCGCATATTTGCTGGTGACTTACTTCTCAGTAGTGATTGATGAAATCTATTTCAATTTCATAAAAAGTGCCTTTGTATCAGGGGTTGCGATCTCAGGCTTTATAATTATTTTAACGGTGTGGTTGATACATGGAGGAAGGCTTAAAATGATTGTCACTACAATCGAACGAGCCTTGATGGGCTTGCAAAAAAGAGTGATGAAGACTCTTTGGCAAGTGAACAATAAAATTTAGAAGGAAAAAAATGTCAATAAATCAAAGGGGTTTTTGCACTACATTGTAAGCATAAGGCAACTAACGCTTAAAATATCATGCTGAAAACAATGAGCACACTCGAACTCATTGGGAAATTGGTGTTGGCAGAAACACGATTTTTTCCATTGAAAATGGTAAACCGTTAAATAGTAAGACTCTGTTCAAGGTACGCGAACATTTCGGCTTACTTGATGACCTGCATGATTTGATTGAGCAGAAGCATACCGCGCAACACAATTCGTTAGCCAGAAAATCCAGAAAAGGAATTCCATAACTCGATGATCACTTTTAGGGTAGGGATGTTTGCTTTTTGGATAAATACTAACTCAACGCCAATTGATAAACACTGATCCCCACGGCAGAAGCCAAATTCAATGAATCAATGGCGCCACTTCCAGCAATAGTAAAAGGCACAGCATTAAAAGTTTGTAGCGCTTCGGTTGGTACGCCGCGGGCTTCGTTGCCAAACAAATAGCATTCAAAGTTGCCGAAGCTAGGTGAGTTGATAGCTTCGCCGTTCAAGTCCAAATACGCGAACTGTTTAAATCGTTCCGACAGTGATTCCAGGGTTACGTCCAGTTCTACAGGCGTGTGAAAGATAGCGCCCATGCTCGCGCGGACTACTTTAGAATTGAACGGATCTACGCTTTTCGGACTCAGCAATAACCGAAAGTTTCCGAACCAGGCCAGTGTGCGCAATATGGTACCCAAATTGCCGGGGTCCTGTACTTCATGTAGGTAAACACAGCGCTCACCTGCAGCGAGCGGCTCAACGGTTTGTTTGGAAGGCAATGGCACGCAGGCAATCAGTCCTTGCGGGGTTTTGGTGTCACTAAGTTGGCTCATTTGCTTTTGAGTCACCACCGAGATAGTAAACGCGCTGGCCAGGTCGTGTGCCCACTGCTCAAATTGTTCGGTTACATAGAGTGTTATTGCCTGCTGTTCTTCGGCACTTGAATGGGCTTTCAACAGTTCAAGAATTAAATGTTCGCCTTCAACTAAATAGTAACCAAATTGCGTGCGGTATTTTTTTTGATGCAGTTTTTTAACATCGTCGAGTTTCATGGGCGAATTCTGAACTGTTGGCGGTAACAAAGCGGGAATTGTACCGGTTTGGCGGCGCAATTGGTATCTTCCCAGGCGGTTGAGGTTTTGCAAATCGGCTGTAAGCCATTACAATAGCGCCCTCATCGGAACTCTCAACGCAGCGCATCAGAATGGCAAAATCGAAAACCAGCAAAAAATGGATGGACGAACACGTTAATGATATCTACGTGAAAAAAGCACAGGTAGACGGATATCGTTCACGGGCCAGCTATAAGCTGATTGAAATTAACGAGAAAGACAATCTGTTCCGCGCGGGGAGTGTGGTTATGGATTTGGGTTCTGCACCAGGTGGCTGGTCACAAATCGTAGCGCCGATTGTTGGCGACAGTGGAAGAGTGATCGCGTCTGACATTCTGCCGATGAGTGGCATTGTTGGTGTGGATTTTATTCAGGGCGATTTTACCGATGAAGCCGTGTACGACCAGATCCTGCAAACGCTGGGTGACGATCAGGTAGACACAGTGGTGTCAGACATGGCACCCAACATGAGCGGTGTAAACACAACCGATCAGTATGCATCTATGTATTTGGTGGAGCTGGCCCTTGATATGGCGCGCAATGTATTAAAACCTGGCGGTAGTTTCTGTGCCAAGGTGTTTCAGGGCGTAGGATACGATGAATACGTTAAAGATGTGCGCAGTTCGTTCAATAAGGTCATTGTGCGTAAACCTGCAGCGTCGCGTCCTCGCTCTCGTGAAGTGTATTTGGTTGCCAAAGGCTTTAAAGGCTAATCGTTCTTTTTGCCGCTAATGGCCGGGGCTACTTTTCTAATAATGGCAGCTTGTCAGGCACGCCATTCCATTCATCGGCGTCTACTGGTGCGGGCTTTAATTCGGTAATGTTTGGCCATTGCTGCGACAGTTCTGCATTGATCGCCAGATAGTCTTCCTGCCCGGGCGGCAGGGCCGTATCCTGAAAAATCGCTTCGGCCGGGCACTCGGGTACACACAACGCACAATCAATACAAATAGCCGGATCGATGGCCAAAAAGTTTGGCCCTTCAAAAAAGGCATCTACGGGGCACACCGCAACACAATCCGTGTATTTACATTTTATGCAATTGTCGGTTACTACGAAGGTCATTGGCGATTTATGTGATATCCGGGTTGAACAGGCGCTAAGTGTAAATTAGCAAGCTCAAAAGACAAGTGGAATTACGCGAATCACTGCTATTTTGCGCCTTCAGCTACCTATCTTTCTGGATCTGATTTAAAATGCGTTGCCCTGACGGAGAGGCCGTCCGGCATTAACCAGAGTACCTGCCCCCATGTTGCGATTAACGGACATCAAATTACCCCTTAACCACGATGAACAAGCGCTTGAAAAAGCCGTACTGGCAACGCTTGGCATTGATGCTGAGCAGCTGAATACCATTAACGTATTTAAGCGTGGTTACGATGCGCGTAACAACAAAGATATTCAGTTAATTTATACATTGGACGTTGACGTTAGTAAAGAAGACAGCCTGCTGGAGAAGTTTAAAAAGCAAACCCATGTTCGCCCAACGCCGGATATGCAATACAAGTTTGTGGCAACGGCGCCAGAAAACTTAACCGAACGCCCGGTCGTCGTGGGGCTTGGGCCGTGTGGTTTGTTTGCTGCGTTAATTTTGGCGCAGATGGGATTTAAACCCATTGTGCTGGAGCGTGGTAAAGCCGTGAGAGAACGCACCAAAGACACCTTTGGTTTCTGGCGTAAACAACCGCTAAACCCTGAGTCGAACGTGCAGTTTGGTGAAGGCGGCGCAGGTACCTTTTCTGATGGCAAACTGTATAGTCAGGTAAAAGATCGCAAACATTATGGCCGCAAGGTGCTGCACGAGTTTGTGGCGGCGGGCGCACCGGCGGAAATCGAATATGTAAGTAAACCCCATATTGGTACCTTTAAACTGGTGAATATGGTGGAAAAAATGCGTGCGCAGATTATTGAGCTGGGCGGTGAGATTCGCTTTAGCACCAAGGTTGAAAAGCTGGATCTGGAAGCAATCGACAACGGCAATAAAATAAAAGGCCTGCATCTTTCTAACGGTGAATATCTGGCAAGCCGGTTTGTGGTGCTGGCAATCGGGCACAGCGCGCGGGATACCTTTACTGCGCTGCACGAACAGGGCGTATATATTGAGCCCAAGCCGTTTTCGATCGGGTTTCGAATTGAGCACGAACAGAGCATGATTGATGCGTGTCGCTTTGGGGACAATGCAGGAAACCCTATTCTAGGCGCGGCCGATTATAAGCTGGTTCACCACTGTAAAAACGGCCGTTCGGTTTACAGCTTCTGTATGTGTCCGGGCGGCACTGTGGTTGCCGCTGCATCCGAGCCAGGCCGCGTGGTGACCAATGGCATGAGTCAGTATTCACGCCATGAACGTAATGCTAACAGTGCAATTGTGGTGGGAATTACTCCGGAAAAAGACTACCCGGACCACCCACTTGCCGGTATTGAGTTACAGCGCCGACTGGAAGAAGCGGCTTATCGCGCTGGTGGTGAAAACTACAATGCGCCGGCGCAGTTAATTGGTGATTTTCTGGCAGGTAAACCCAGTCAGGAACTGGGCGATGTCAAACCGTCGTATACACCGGGCATTACGCTTACCGATTTGAGCAAGGTAGTGCCTGAATTTGTAACCGAAGCTATTCGTGAGGCGATCCCGGCGTTCGACCGCCAAATCAAAGGGTTTGCCAAGGCCGATGGTATGCTAACCGGTGTTGAAACGCGCACCTCGTCGCCTATTTGTATTAAGCGAACCGGCGATTATGAAAGCGTGAACGTGTCTGGATTGTATCCGGCAGGTGAGGGCGCGGGTTATGCTGGCGGTATTCTGTCTGCCGGTATCGATGGTATTCGCGTAGCAGAGGCGGTTGCGCTAGCTATGGTTGCTGCACAGCAAAGCAGCTAGCTTGCTGCTTGTAACTTGTCGCGAATATCCATCCAGGCTTTACCAATGTGGTTCAGGCCACGTTGGTCACGGCCAATACCCCAGAAATAGTCGTATTGCGACGTTTCAACAATCAACCGGTCCTCGGTGGCAAACAGTGCCTCGCGTACTTCTTCGTACATTTGCACTTTGGTGTATAACGCCCGTTTCATCATAATGGGTGCCGTGGTTTTGTAGTCGGCGATGTTAGCGCGATACCAGGCTTTGCCATACGCATAGGCTTTTTCACCGGTAGGTAAGGACGCGACCTTTTGGGCGTGCTGAGCACTTCTGAGTGTTTTGGCCTGCACGTAATGTTCGCAGGTAAGCCAATTTTCGTCATCCAGGAGAATAGGATGTGCTGAGCAGGTCGATAACGGGTTGGACAGGTCAAAGCGCGAGAACTGAAACGCTTTTTCCATTGCTAGGTTGGCTGTAAACACGTTGAATCCAAAGGCTAAATAATCAGAAGTGTCAGTATAAAGAAATATTCAGCTATTGTAATTTGCCTGAACCGTTTTTGTGTGCCGGGTTGGCCCGGCACTTATTGCGAGTGGCCTGTGTTAGCGGCGCTTTTTCATACGCTGGCTTTGTTCCTGGCGCTTTTGTTCTCGCTTTTCTTTACGGTCTTTTTTGTCGGGCGTTAGTGAGCCCTGTTTAAAGCGCTCTTTGCGTTTGGCCTTGTCAGCTGCTTTTTTAGCGGCCACTTTCTCCATTTCTACTTTTTCTGCCGTGATCATTTCGGGCGTCTCAAGGGTAATACGCCCCAACTTACCAGCTTGTAATTCAGTCAGAAGAATTTCGCAGATTTTGTGCAGATTTACCCGGCCGCCGCTCATTATGGCACCGCGTTTTTTGGCTGCGGCTTCCAGAAACTCCAGCTCTGTTGGCGGGATTTCGTCCAGTTTAAAGCGTTCCTGCATAAGGCCTGGGTAGGCTTTAATTAAGTAGTCTGCAGCGTAAAAACCTACGTCGTCGAATTCCATGGCGGTATTTTTTACCGCACCAGAAGCCGCCAGGCGATAAATGGAATTGGGGTTTTCCAGCTTCGGCCACAGCACCCCCGGGGTGTCGAATAAGACAATGCCGCTGCCTAAATTAATACGCTGCTGGCTTTTGGTTACCGCGGGCTCATTGCCGGTTTTGGCAATAATGCGTTCAGCAAGAATGTTGATTAACGTCGATTTGCCGACGTTGGGTATACCCGTGATCATGGCATTGATAGACTTGGCCGACGCTTCTTTACTGGCGCAAATCTCGCGCACCATCGACATGATCTGACGGCTGGCAGCCGGGTTGTCGCTAGTAGTGGTAATGGTGGTTACGCCGCGCTCACTTTCCAGGTGAGCCTGCCATTGTGCGGTAAGGTCCGGGTCGGCCAGATCAAACTTATTGAGTATTTTCAGGCAAGGGGTGTCGCCCCGAATTTTTGCTATCTCCGGATTTTCACTGGAATACGGAATGCGTGCATCGAGGACTTCAATAAGAATATCGACCTTACTGACTGACTCTTTTATTTCTTTCAGGGCTTTGTGCATGTGCCCCGGAAACCATTGTAATGCCACGTTTGCTGTCCTTTGGCGTCGAATTGCCGCTAGTGTACTTTATTTGTGTGTGAATTTCTGATTAACCAATGAATGCCAGCCAATTTTCCAGTAGGTGCTTGCATTCAACCAAGCCACAGCCGGCAACCGGGCCGTCGAGGTCTTCGTCTTCAAATTCGCTGTGTGCGAGGTCGTTGTTATTGTGGAATATTTCGACCTCGTCATCGGCAATGATCAAATGATAAATCTTACCGGTGTACTGGTAGTCAGCGCGTTGTCTGTCGAGTATTTGTTGTAGTGTGTCAATTAAAGAGGTGATCGCGGCCCGGTCGGTGCCAATGTCATGGCTTAGCCAATCACCAAAGGCTTCACTTTCTATATCGCACTTCGCCAGAGGCTGGCCTGTGACATCGGTAACAAATTCAAAATCCATGGGGGTGTCCTGTCAGGAAGGCTGCGTGAACACATAACCGGTTTGTTCCAGCTCAGTCAGGTAAACGCGCACTTCAAACTCAAGCTGGTGGTAGTCGGGCAGCATATGGTTGCACAGCTTATAAAATGCCTTGTTGTGGTCTTTTTCTTTTAAATGGGCGAGCTCATGTACCACGATCATGTTTAAAAATGGCTCTGGTGTGTGTTTGAACAAGTCGCTTACCCGCAACTCGTTCTTACTCTTTAGCTTGCCGCCCTGAACCCGCGACACATAAGAGTGAAGACCCAACGCATGGTTAACAATGTGAATTTTGTTGTCGTAGACCACTTTACTCAATGGCTGGGTTTTCTTCATATAGTGATTTTTAATGTCCATGGCATAGTCACGCAAGTCTTTGTCGTTGTTTATGCTATGCACATTGGGATAGCGTGAACGCAGCCAGTTGCCCAATTGATTTTGCGCCTGCATCTGCTGGATTTGATCCTGCAAATGTTGAGGGTAGTGCGACAAGTAAGTGAGCGGTTTTGACATGGTTATTGAATCGTTGTTGTTTCGGGACGCGCTTATAGTACTGAATTATACACCGTAACGGTCGCGGGTTTGTAGTCGGGCAATAGCGCGTTATGGCCGTATTATGGTTTCTGCAACATCAAATACGCGAGACGGTTGTTGCTGAATTAGCGTAAGCGTCTCTTCTGATGCATTTTCTTTAATCGACGTAATACCTGTCCAGGTATCCCGGCTCCGGCTTTTTGACTCATATAGCGCGGCATCTGCAATCGCTACCGTGGTATGCCAGTCAAAGAAGTTGTAGTGCTGTTGTTGTAAAGGGTAGGGCGCGAAGCCCACCGAGCAACTTACGCTTAGACGCACGTGGTCGTTTATTTTAAACGCACAGCCATTAATTTCAGTAACGACGCGTTCAGCCAGTATGTGGGCTTCACGGCGGGACGTGTTGTGCACCACAGCCAGAAATTCTTCACCGCCCCAGCGGATCAGGTAATCGGTATCCCGAAAAATACGACTAAGACGATAGCGCGTTTCAACCAATACAGCGTCCCCGGCCTGGTGGCCATGGGTATCGTTAATGCGTTTAAAGTGATCAA
>NZ_CFIDRX010000185.1:0-8520 GCF_984433645.1 Marisediminitalea sp. | reverse complement strand
AGCATCGCGCGTGTTAAAACCATTCTGACTCAAAAGGCTGATGCGTAATGACTGAACAAAAAATTCGTACAGTACAAGGTCGTGTGGTTAGCAACAAAATGGACAAGTCTATTGTTGTTGTTGTAGAACGTTTCGTTAAACACCCTATCTATGGGAAGTTCATTAAGCGTACTACTAAACTGCACGCTCACGACGAAAGCAACGTGTGCAACGAAGGCGATACAGTAACTATTCGCGAATGTGCACCTATCTCTAAGAAGAAAACTTGGATGTTAGTTGACGTTGTTGAGAAAGCTGGCGTTTAATCGCTGACTTTTGTCAAAGCTTAAAAAAGCCGCTCTTTGAGCGGCTTTTTTGTGCTTGTTATTTGTGTTCATAACCTGCCAAATCTCCAAGATATTATTCCTGACTATTCAGTCAGGTTACTCTATAAATCAAATTTATATAAATACCAATAAATAGCTTTTTATTCGACATTGATAATACAGGCTGTAAAAACTATAGAATTCATAGTTAAACTACTGATATAGATAAATAACATAAAGGTATTCTTGATTTTATGAATAGCCTATACAGCCATATGTGCTGCTTAGAAAGCATAGATTTAAATGTTTTAAGGAAAGCGTTGGGTCGAGGGCGAGTTATTTTTGCTTATGTGGTGTGTTAAATACAAAGACGCATTCTTCGATATATATAAATATATGATTATATTGTTTTAAAATGACGTTTTAGCAGTATTTTGGAAGTGGTTCAAAAATAAACAGCTGATCAATTTGCAACTTAAGTTGAATTATTTACTGGTTGATTGTTTTGGCTGGTTAGGCGGGAGTGAATACTGTCGGCCAACAACAATGCTATTGGCCGATAAATGAGTTTATGCGTTTTTCAGAGATGCCATATCAATGACAAAACGATATTTAACATCGCCTTTTTTCATGCGTTCGTAGGCAGTGTTTATGTCCTGCATATCCAGCATTTCAATGTCGCAGGCTATATTGTGCTCAGCACAGAAATCTAACACTTCCTGCGTTTCGGCTAGTCCGCCAATCAATGACCCCATGATAGAACGACGCTTTAATACCAAGGCTGCGGTATTAAGCGCAGGTTCAAGTGGCGTTAACTGACCAACCACAATGTGAACGCCGTCATACTTCAGGCAATTCAGATATGGATTAAAGTCGTGTTCTACCGGAATGGTATCTAGCAAATAATCGAATTGTTCTGCAGCAGCGGTCATCTGTGCTTCATCTGTCGATATAATCACATGATCTGCCCCCTGGCTGAGTGCTTCTTCGACTTTGCTGACTGAGCGCGTAAAAATAGTCACTTCAGCCCCCATCGCTTTGGCAAACTTAACGCCCATATGACCAAGTCCACCCATGCCGAGTACACCTACTTTGTCACCCTTTTTAACACCAACGTGTTTCAGCGGAGAGTAGGTTGTAATACCTGCGCACAGAATCGGTGCGGCGGCGGCTGGATCAAGTGCTTCGGGAATTGAAAGCACAAAGGATTCCTTTACTACGATAGCCTCTGAGTAACCGCCGTGATTTGGTGTACCATCTATGCGATCTACACCACCGTACGTACCATGAATACCTTCTTCGCAGAACTGTTCTTCGTCGTGCTCACAGGCACCGCAATGGCCACACGAATCGACCAGACAGCCCACACCTACTTTATCACCTACACTAAACTTAGTGACGTCAGGCCCGACAGCGGTAACAGTACCAACAATTTCATGACCAGGTACAATTGGGTAGCTGGTGCCGCCCCAATCATTCTCTACGGTATGAAGGTCTGAGTGACACACACCACAATAGTCTATGGAAATCGCGACATCGGTATCACGCAGATCACGACGTTCTATATCGAGCGGGTGAACCCCCGAGTCTGGTGCAGTAGCACCGTAAGCTTTTACTGTCGTCATAATTCCTCCTTCTTTGAGTCGTTTAATTTTGACGGATAGCCGCTTTGAATTCAGCCACGATACTCTCCAGTGTTTGCCCAATCCTATAAAACTAAAGGCAAATGTTGTAAGTCATTCCTGTGAAGTACGCGGTTATATCGCTGCAGGCTTTGATGTTGTTGTTACTCGAAAAAGAAGGGCTACGATCAAAACTAACCAGTTACTTTTAGGGCATGCGCAAAAGGTTTTGCAATATCATTGGTAAGAAGGCGTTATAATATCAGCCTTGGCTTCGCCATTTAGTCGGCGCAGTAAACCACACTAATAATGATTGCAGTGATTATAACTAACAATGAATAACGACACGCCTACCTACAAGCCTACCCTCGCTCAGGAAGCCTTTCGCTGGTTCTATTCACTATTGCTGTTAATGGCGATTCCCTTCGCGTTCGTTAATTTCTTACTCAAAGGCAAGGAGCAAAGGAAACAGTCCGGGCGGACGCGCTTTGAACGATTTGGTCTGGTTGCCCCTGTTCCCAAGAAACACGGGTATTTATTTCATTGCGTGTCGGTAGGTGAGGTGGTTGCCGCATCCTGTCTTATCAAACGTATTATGCAGGAGCAGCCAGATGTTCAAATTACCGTTACCACGACTACTGCAACCGGCTCTGCCCGCGTAACGGATATGTTCGGTGATACTGTTCACCACTTTTACTTACCCTATGACTTACCTGTAGCCATGAGCGCCATGCTGAAACGTGTTGAACCACGACAGGTATTAATTACTGAAGTAGAGCTATGGCCGAATTTAATTCACACGTGCTGGAAGCAAGGTATCCCGGTTGTTGTTATTAATGCACGGATGACAGATCGTTCATCGCGGCGATATAAAAAATTCCCGATACTGTTTGAGCCATTGCTTCGAAAGCTTACTCATGTTTGTGCGCAGGGAGACCGAGACTATACAAACTATCTTTTCCTCGGTATGGAAAAAGAAAAGCTTACGCTAACGCAAAATATTAAGTTTGATCAGGCCGCGGCCCTGACGGCGGCGAAAAGTGATTTTCTTGGGTTGGCAAATGCAGAGCGGTACATACTGATTGGCGGCAGTACACATGAGCCGGAAGAGTCAATATTACTCGGTGTCTATAGGGCACTCAAAGAAGCACACCCCTCGCTGTTACTGATATTGGTGCCACGTCACCCAGATCGTTTTGAGGCCGTATCGAAACTAATCGAAAAAGCCGAAGTCACTCTGGTTAAAAGCGCCGACAACCCGGTCATCAATGACGACTGTGATGTGTTACTGGTAAATGAAATGGGCCGACTAAATGCCGCTTATGATGTGGCTGATATTGCATTTGTGGGGGGCAGTATTGCCCAGCGTGGCGGTCACAATGCGCTTGAACCCGCCGCTAAGCAGTTGCCAGTAATTATGGGAACCAGTACGCACAACAATCCTGAAATTTGCAGTAAATTAGCGGAGTCTGGCGGCCTGAAAATTGTTGGCGATGAAGCTGAACTTTGCAATCAGGTTGCGTATTGGCTTAACCACACTGAAGAACGGAAACAGGCGGGTTTAGCGGGTTACCACACCGTTACTAAAAATAGCGGCGCACTGGATAAGACACTGGTAGTTGTGAATAGCATACCGCACTCATAAGTTGATTGTTTTTAGCTAAAAATAAATAGTGAGATTACTGGATTACCAACCGAAGCATATTGGTACACGCAAATACTGCAGGCAAGCTGTCATTGCAATACGCTTGCTTTTCGAGCAAGAAAAATCAATCCCTGCTGATGTGTTGATTTTCGGGTTTTCAAAAAGCTAAAGCCCGGCCTAACTAATGGTGAAATAAAGCGTCCAAAAAGCGCTCACCAAAATTGGGCATAACGTCATAACAATGCCCTGTTTTGGTGTAAAATCGTATAATATAGAATGTTTAATATCTTTCTTGTTTTTGCAAGGTGTTGAATTTTAATAACTTAATTATTTTTGGCATGTTGGCGCGTGCATTGCTATTAATAGTCGACGTTGTAATTGAGTAAAGCAAAAACACTAACGGTTGCACCTAACGCACCACTTAATTGCTCGTTTTTTCCAGGGAGAGGCACCCTGTCTTCAGACAGGGTGCTATTCTGATTACTTTTCTTCACTAGCCGCTGCGGCTACGGCCACTTCTTCCTTCGGCAATGCTTCAGCCTCTACCAGACTAATTAACTTCCATCCTGCTTTTGGAATCATTTCGTCCGAACTTAGCATTACGTGTAATCGCTTATTTTCATCAATGGCAATCAGCGGCGTCGCTTTGTCGGCATAGGTACGCAAATAATCCTGATAAGTAAATTCTGGCGTTATCGACGTGGTTTTAATTCTCCCACCGCGACTCACTGTGCTAGCCAGGTAACCGTATGTTACACCTTCCCCGAACAGTGAGAGCTTCTTAGCATAGTCTTCTGACACCTGATGACTTGGACGCGTACTCGCTTGATTGGTGGTTAGCCCCCATACCTTGTCCTTACCCATCGAATATTCAAAGTGATAGGCAATCATTGGATTGAGCTGTTTATAAGGCGATAAGATCAGTACGGTACCAATGCTGTTTAAATCCAGATGCAGTGCCGCATGCTCAGACATAGGATTACCGAAATAAACGGGAATATCCTGCATGCGAGCTTCCCGAATGGCGTCCCAGTTAGTGTCGGCAACCCGCACTGAGACCTTGTGCTTGATTAACTCTTTAGCCAGTAACCGGCTAAATTGGCTGGCACCAAACAGCAGGAAGCCGTTAGGCACGGGGGCGCGCACTCCCAGTAGTCTCGCTACAGGTTTGGCGGTTAGCCCCTGCAGTACAACCGTGGTAATGATGACCAGAAATACAAGAGGAACAATCACTTCAACGCCGGCATAGCCGAGGGCTTCCAACTTTAGTGAGAACAAAGCGGAAACGGCAGCGGCGACAATTCCACGAGGTGCCACCCAGCTCAATAGAGCCAGTTCGCGCCAATTAAGTCCTGTACCAAAGGAGGAAATGAATACTGACAGAGGACGAGCCACAAAGATAATCGATATCAATACGATGGCGGCTGCCCAGCCAACTTCTGCTACTGCACCGAGATCCAGGCGCGTTGCCAGCAGAATAAATAAGCCGGAAATCAACAGGACGCTCAGGGTTTCCTTGAATTCCAGGATATCGTCAACATCGACATCACGCATATTGGCCAGCATGATGCCAGCGATAGTAACGGTTAACAGGCCGGATTCGTGTGCAAAAAAATTAGACCCTGCAAAAGCACCCAAAATAATAGTCAGCACCGCGGTGTTGCGCAGGTAGTGTGGCACCCAGTGATTGCGCAATGTCACTCCCAGAAAGTAACCCACTGCCAGTCCGCTGAGCAATCCAATGCCAATGGTTTTACTGAATGCATATAGAGTGTGCGACATGGCGCCCTGAGAGGAGATGATATATTCATAAACAATCACGGCGAGTAATGCGCCAATCGGGTCGATAACAATCCCCTCCCAGCGCAGTATGTTGCCGAGGTTCGTTTGAGGTCTCACCGTGCGCAGCATGGGAACAATGACCGTTGGGCCGGTAACTGTCACGATGGCCCCAAATAAAAATGACAGCTGCCAGGTCACCTCCAAAGCGTAATGGGCAACAACGGTGGCTATCACCCAGGTAACCAGCACACCCACAGAACACAGGTTACGTACCATTTTGCCGTGTCCGGCAATGTCCTGGTATTTCAGTGTCAACGCCCCTTCAAACAGAATAATGGCAACAGACAGCGACACGACAGGAAACAACAGGTCGCCAAACAGCTGGTCGGCATTGAGTACGCCAAAAACGGGCCCAACCAGTATACCTATTACCAAAAGTGGCAGAATGGCGGGTAACCGGATGCGGTAGGCCAGATATTGGCACCCAATTGATAACAGTCCAACAGTGACCAAAGCTAAAGTGGGATCTGACACAGAATTTTCCTTTATTGTTATGACAGTGACATCACTGCAGTTCAGGTAACACTGAATTACCTGCCTTACGTTACAGACTATCTATTATAAACGTCCTCACCATACCTAACAGGGCCAGTTGGTACTAGTGTCGAACATTTTTACATATTTGTGGCGATAAATTATACGGACAAAGCTAAGCTGATGATCTTTTGTTGTTTTTTTTAATGGAATAAATATTGCATTTTTCTTTGTTTAACAAAGTATTATCGCGGTGGATGTAAAGATGTTCCAAATAAATAACCGTCGTTTCAAAGCGATACTTTGCATGCTTGTGGTTATTGTGGCAGGGATGTCAGTACCGGCGCAGGCTGGCATTGTAAAGACTGATATTGTCATGATCGTGGATGAGAGTGGCTCAATGAGCAACGTTCATTCAAACCTGGGGAATAGCATTGGCTTGTTTGCCAGTATTTTACAGGCGGGCGGATTAGACGCGCAATTCGCGTTAATCGGCTATGGTTTTGCTGGCGATAACATTCGACTGCTTACCGATTTTGTTGATGCAACTACGTTTGCGGGCTTTACCGGCGATTTGTATTCGATTGGTTCGAATGAGCCAGCTTACGACGCAACGGCTTATGCGCTGGATGGGCTGACGGCCGAGAGTGCCGGGCTAAGTTATCGTGCTGATGCCGTTAAAAACCTGATCCTGTTTGCTGATGAAGCCAGTAACAGTGATACAGAATACAATGCCAGCTCGTTGGATGGCTTATTGCAACAAAGCTCAGCGTTATTCAACGTGGTTCTGGGTGGAACCTTCAGCGATTTGTTAACGCTGGCGGCTAACAATGGTGGCCATGGTTTCGATCTGAATGAACTGAATACGTCAGACACGAATGCACTTACCGCCTTTGTCACTAATTTTGCTCAGGTAAAATTGCAGGAAACTCTGGATTACTGTGTAGCGAATCCGAACGATCCTGCCTGTGTGGGCGGCGGTACCGACCCTGTGCCTGCACCATGGGGCCTTGGCTTTATGGTAATGGCATTGACAATTATGCGAGTGCGCAAATAAACGTTTTCGGCAAAATTCAGCCGTTTTGCCGAAAAAATTAAAGATTATTAACCGGTTCGAAGTTGTAACACGGACTCAATTAACCGTTACCAGCGTAATACAGTGGAATGTTAAACGTCGAATTAATGCGAAAAAACCGTTTGCAGTGTTGGGTGGCAAGCCGCTATGCTTGACCGCCATCATATCCTTACCCGCACGGAGATATCCAGGTTGTCGCGTCGTATGTCGCGCTCTTTTGCGCTGTTCGTTTTATTATTTCCTATGGCTTGCAGTACCACTACCACTGCAAATTCCGGTCAACTCACCGTTATCGCTGAACATGGCCTAATGGCGGAACTGGGTGAAACATCCGGTCTGATCTGCAGTGCCGATGCCCAGTACACCATTGCCGATTCGGGCAACAGTCCCACTTTGTATCGCATTGACGACGAAGGTGTGATCATTGAAGGCGTTGATGTCGCTAAGAAGAACAATGACTGGGAATCGGTGACGGCCGATGACAAATTCTTTTACATTGGCGATTTCGGTAACAACGCGGGTAAACGCAGAAAGTTGGTTATTCACAAAGTGAGTCGGGATGATTTATCCAGTGAGGCCCGTCTAACTTTCACATATGATAATTATGAGCCGAAGAAGAACGAGTTGTACGCGCATGACTTTGATGCTGAGGCCATGGTCGCTCGTCACGATAAGCTGGTACTGTTTTCAAAAAGTTGGCTCACTAAAACCCTGCGGGTGTACCACCTGAATAAAAAAGACGAAGAGCAGCATATTTCGCCGGTAACCACCATTGAGGGGCTCCCGGGTGTTGTCACCGGCGCAGATTGGGACAGATTCCACAACCGCTATGTTGTTGTTGGCTACAGTAGCAACGCCTTTGGTATCGTCGACCCCTTCGTCGCCTTCCTGTCGGAAGATTATACTCTGATGAACAGTTTCACCCTTGCAGGATATGGGCAGGTTGAAGGTTTGTGCGTGAAGAGCAAGGATGAGATATGGCTGACGCAGGAAAACTCACCGTTCAGTATTGCTAAGCTAATTAAGATCCGCCTTGCCACTCTTGAAGAAGACGAAGACTAATTCACTCTCGTTAAATAGCGCGTTATACGCTATTTAACGATTCGACGTAATTTTCGCAGACCGCGCTGCCATAGCGTTAACTGCTCGGGGATGTGGGGTTGGTTAAACACCGAGCCCAGGCGTGTTGTATCCCGTTGTTCCAGCTCGTTCAAAAACCGCTGTTCCCACTGCGCATTCAATGGCGAACGCTGACGTTTTAGTGGGTGAGGTTGTGGCGGTCGTAACTCATCTTTCGCCCTTTCAATACTCCAATATTCCAATGAGCACTATGCGCACTACAGCTCAATAAAGTGTGACACTAGCTTAGCAGGCAGGTCCACAAAGAACCTGCCTGCTTTTCTGCATCTACATCAGCGTGGTTAATGCGGCCTCTATGCCCGAGTCCTGACCACTTTCACGATCATTCTTCGAAAAGTTCGGCACTTCAATATCAACCGGAATGCCTGAGCCTTCATACCACACATCATCGGCAGATAAATACACTTCATTGGAAAG
>NZ_CFIDRX010000184.1:0-8599 GCF_984433645.1 Marisediminitalea sp. | reverse complement strand
CGTTATATAGTGCCATATTTATTCGCAATAATAACCAAAATGGGCTATATCATCGTATATAGGTTATCGATTGTTTTGAAGCGTTGATCGCATTTGTCGCTTTTGGACTTATGCAGCTGTTTTTTCGGCGAAAAGTGCACATTAAACCTTTTTGATAATACTGCAATTCGGTATTATGTGCTTAGATCACTATTATGGTAGATTTTTATTTTGAACGACGTGAAAACAAATTCGTTGGTTTGCTTATTCCAACTTGAACCTCAGGAAATCAAACACGCTCAGGTATTGTCTGGTGTGTCACCCTACGTATTACGCAGGGTATTTGGTTTTTGGATGTTATTTGTTTTCGCTATCGCCGGCGTGGTGTCTGTAGCCCCTGGCTTGTCTTTGTTCTTTGTGAGCATGACGTTCATTGTCCTATTGCTATTTACTTTCCTGATCTTTTACCAAAGCCGCATTTCTGAAGGTTGGCCTGCGATCCTGTATTATCATGGTCGGTTGGGCGTGGTGAAAGATCCAATCTCTCGCCAGTTTTTATTCGTGTCTCCGTCTATTGTGAAAACGGCATCTCCTACGGTGTTGAAACCCAACAAAAAAGCGGTAGCGATTGAACTGGATACGCGAGAACTGTCTGAAAACGACAAGTTCTTGTTACAGCAGGCTATCTGGCCCAGTGAAGACAAATTGATCGCACTGAGTTACTTCAAGAAACGCGAGAACATTTGTAGTGCGATTGCCGATGTATTAAAACGCAAACGCAATGCCAAAGCGGGCGAACATACACAACCCAGTGCGGCGCAATAAAACGCAAAATACCGTATCCGTATCAGGTTCGGTTCAAACAACCTGGTTGTTTCTTCATCGGTAACTTCTACACAGTGTAGAGAAATAGCTACAGTTTTCTTCAACTTTAGTAGCATTATTATTTCTTGAATTCAAATAAAAACAATGGGTTACAATTTTGGCCCGAATCTCGCTGTAGAGTCTGTGAACTCAAAACAGGAGATATTCCATGAAACGTTCACTTTTATCATGTATCGCAGTAGGTGTATTAACCACAACCGCTGCAACCTCTGTATATGCATCAACTGAATGGGAAGACAAGGCGAAGGATGCATGGATTGATGGCAAAGCCGAAGCGTCTCTGTTGTTTAATACGCATTTGAACTCGTTTGATATCAATACTGATGTCAAAGACGGCGTGGTGATCCTTACCGGTAAAGTCGATAGCCGAATCGATAAAAAGCTTGCCGAAGAACTGGTAGCAGGTATCGATGGTGTGTCTGAAGTCGACAACCAGCTGTCAGTGATCAGCATGGACGACGATGAAGACGTTACCGCAGAAAAGCCGGTGTCACAAGAGTTGAAAGACGCCAAAATCGCCACCGTGGTGAAATCGAAATTGTTGATGGACAGCGATATTTCTGGCCTGGACATCGACGTTGATGTGACCAAGGGACACGTTAAGCTGAAAGGTTCGGTTGAAAGTGAAAGCGCACGTGCGCTGGCAATCGAAATTGCGAAAAATACGTCAGATGTTGAGTCGGTTGATGACGAACTGACCATCGAAGAAAGTGAATAACGCTTTAGAGAAGCTGCGTTGTCGTAGCTTCTCTTTTTTATTTCTGACAACAAACACAGAACAGGAATTTTGCAAGATGGACAATGCTAATGATGACCGAGACTTTCAGCCAGACGAACGTGCTTTTTTTAATTGGTTTGCACGTTACGATGAGGCGGCCAGCCCATCGGAATACCAAATTCGTCTGAATGAGATGAACTCGCCGGGTCAAAACGAAGAGGCATCGTCTTAGTGTGCAAACTGGCCGAACAGGCCAACAGGAATCCATCCACTTAGTATGAGCAGGGATGGGAGGAGCCGGGGCGCAGTTAGAACCGGTGTGAAAGCAAGCAAAACCAACGATGTGGTGACGACAATGCATAATTTAACGAAATGGGCATTTGGTTCTCTACTGGTTTGCAGCGGTGTATGGGCAACCAGTCAATCAACGCCTCTCACACAATGGGCACAGGAACAAGATGGCGCACAAACGACGGAACTCGTCGCCGTCGCCCCGCAATACAGTAACGCTATTGAAACACTCGAACATGCCATAGAACGTACCCGTTTTAATTCACAGAACAGGGTTCATTCGCTGCGATTAAAACGCATTATTTATTACCTGAGTGAAGCGCGGGAATTCGAACAGCGAAACTGGCATTTTAACCGCGATGATTCGCTGGAGCGTGCTAACGCCATTCTGCGTCACCATCGAATGAAGACCGGACAAGGACATGCATTATAAATCACTGATAATACCGTTAGTCAGTCTGGCTACGCTGGTCGCGTCCGGATGTGCGCAGATCCCTGATGAGTCAGCTTCTGCGCAGCCGGTGTCGATTAAACAGCCAGACACACCGCTATCAGCAACCGATGCGCTGTCTAACGGTCAATCAGTGACATTGACGACCTCGCAAGGGGAAATCCGTGTAGATCCTGCCGTTGTCTCGATGGAGCAGACAGTCCTGAACGGCGATCCAGAAACGCTTCCCGCTTATTACGACCCCTGGGAAGGCTTCAATCGCGCCATGTTCTCGTTTAACAATGGTGCCTACAAGTACGTGCTGACGCCTGTATCCAACGGATACCGTGCCGTTGTGCCTGCGCCTGCACGGCAGTCTGTGGGCAATTTTTTTGATAATCTGCGTGAGCCGTTGAATTTGCTGAATCACCTGTTTGCCGGTGAAGTGAAAGAAGCGGGCAGTAATCTTAGCCGGTTTGTGATCAACTCCACCATTGGGCTGTTGGGATTATTTGACCCCGCCACCAGTGTGTTTGAAGTAGAAAGGCAGCCTCAAAGTATCGGTGACACGCTAGCCGTCTGGGGTATCGAGCCGGGACCGTATCTGGTGCTGCCGTTATTAGGGCAAAGTGATGCACGAAGTGGTGTGTCTGTGCTTGCAGAAGGCTTTGTTCACCCGGTTAACCACGTAACGCACGCCCCGCATAATTATCAGCTACGCGTCGTTGATGGCGTCGATGATTTCAGCAGCCAGTCAGACACTTACCACACGCTATACAGTGAATCAGAAGACCCTTACGTGTTCTTCCGCAATCAGTATTTACAAGCACAAAAACGCGATATGTGGTTTGGCAAGCAAGCCGACAGCAGACAGCAAGTAACACCTGCAGCCACTGAGAATGAGAAAAACACCGATGAAAACTAATGCTGTGTCTCGTATCGCGGAAACCATCATTCGTTTTCGCATCGCCATTCTTGTGACAATGATGCTGATGCTAGCGGCAGCTATTACCGGCGTACCACGCTTCAAAATAGCAGCATCGGCAGACACCCTGTTGGCCAAAGACAATGCCTTGTATATTCAGTCGCAGCTGGCACAGCAGACATTTAATCCCGACGAATTTATTCTGGTGGCCTACGAGCCAACCGGGCATGACGTTTTTAGTGAGCAGACATTTTCTGATCTACAACGCCTGAGCGACGATTTTAAATCCATCGCGCGTGTCGAATCGGTAACGTCGATTATTAATGTGCCATTAATTAAAGATGCTGCAGCTCTGACGGGAGAAACACAGGTTAGTCAGCTCACCTGGCAGGCTCAGCAATACGGTGCGGAGACCATGCGCTCGCTGATTGCGGACCATCCAATTTTTACCGATTTACTGATCAATAAAGCCAATACCGCCACAGCAATTCAAATCGTATTTGAAACCAACGAGGAACTGGCGCGCCTTGAGCGTGACATTATTGCCATAAAAGCGCAATACATCGGTCAGGACATACCAGAAGAGGCACAGGCTCAGCTCGATGCGTTGGAACAGCAAGCCGATCCCATTCGACAGTCGCTCACCAATACCCGAAAAGAAGAAATTGCCGCGATAAATCAAATAACGCAGGCGGTTTCTGAGCGCGCCAATATTTACTTAGGCGGCCCTTATGTTGTAGGTCAGCATCTTATCGATATTATCACCCGTGACCTGGTTGTCTTTGGCGCTGCAATCGTGTTGGTCATCGCACTGTTACTTCTGCTGCTGTACCGTCGCCTGCGGTGGGTGTTATTTCCGCTTACTGCCTGCGCTGTGAGCGTGGGAATTACCGTGGGGTTGCTCGGCTGGCTGGACTTACGAGCTACCGTGATTTCCGCTAATTTTGTTGCACTACAGATTATTCTGACGCTGGCGGTGATGATCCATATGATCAGCAGTTATCGGCATATAGCTCGTGAGCAGCCAGAAAGTCATCAACACGAGCGGGTTCGCCGGGTTTTACAAGCTAAGCTGGCTCCGTGCTTTTTTGCGGCATTAACCACATCGGTTGGCTTTGCGGCGTTATTGTTCAGTGGGTTAGCGCCCGTCATGTCGTTTGGTACCATGATGCTGCTGGCGACCAGTATTTCATTGCTGGTCAGCGTAATTGGGTTTCCGGCCGGATTGGCGTGTTTAACAGCCAAAACAGAAGGCAA
The DNA here is from genome assembly GCF_984433645.1 of Marisediminitalea sp. Taxonomy (NCBI): domain Bacteria; kingdom Pseudomonadati; phylum Pseudomonadota; class Gammaproteobacteria; order Alteromonadales; family Alteromonadaceae; genus Marisediminitalea; species Marisediminitalea sp. Next base: position 4,114 of record NZ_CFIDRX010000184.1, on the reverse strand, counting down.
GGAATGGGGGCTGTTCTCCGTTGTGCTTAATCGAGCAGCGACGCTGTCTTTTCAACGACCCGGCTGGGTGAGTGTGATAGCCGCCAGCGTATTACTGGTGTTGTCAGTTGGCATAACCCGCCTCAATGTTGAAAACTCGTTTATCAACTACTTTGCCGATGATACCCGGGTGCATCAGGAACTGGCCTATATCGACAAGGAGTTTGGCGGTACGACAGCGCTGGATATCATTATTAACATTCAACACCCACCGAGTGACTCTGCACTGTTGTTGAGTGCGAATAGCGTAAACCAACTGCAAATAGTACAAACCGCGGTGAACGCGTTTGAAGCGACTGGCAGTGTGACGTCGGTGGCGAATTTTACAGCCCTTGCTAAGCAGCTAAACAACGGCAAGCCGTTAACCGAATACGAGTTATCCAGTATTTATTATTTGCTCGATCAAAAAGTGGTTAATCAACTGGTAGGGGCGTATTTTTCTCCTGAGAAACAGCAGTTGCGCATGGCCACGCGTATCCAGGATACAACGGAAGGGCTCGATCGCGAGCAGTTTATGTCCCAGTTACGGCAGGATATGCAGGCTGTGTCGCTGGACGGTGATGACTACCAGCTCACCGGATTGTTCGTGCTTTATCAGGATATTTTAGCGCGGTTGTTTGACTCTCAAATCACTACGCTGGGCATAGTTTATGTGGCACTCGGTGCGGTGTTTTTGTTGATTTTCCGTTCTATTCCACTGGCGTTAATTGCGCTGGTCCCCAACATACTGACGACACTGGCCATACTCGGCATTATTGGCTGGGCGGGTATTCCTCTCGATATCATGACCATAACCATTGCTGCTATTGCGATGGGGATCGCCGTCGATGATACCTTACACTTTGTGCACAGTTATCGAGAGGCCAATCAGGAAGGGGCGGAAAAAGCGACACGGCATGCGTTCAGAGAAAGTGGGCTGGCAATTCTGATCACAACGTCGTTGATCGCCATTGGTTTCTCGCTGTTTGCTTGGTCTGATTTTCTGCCCAGTGTGTACTTTGGGTTGTTGACCGCCCTGGCAATGCTGTTGGCGCTGGTGGCCGACATGACCTTATTACCGGCGCTGCTGAATGTGTTTGTAGGTAAACAGGAAAATGAGCAAATGGAGGACGTACAGCATGCAAAATAAATGGGTTAAAGATATATCAGCGACATTTTTCGCTGGCCTGTTTATGTTTATCTCGGCCACGATGATCTGTCTGGCCGTGGTACATTTTTCAGAAGGTTTTCAGCCAGATGTCGACTTTGTTTCGGCAGTGATAAAGTCAATAAACGATTTATTTATTGCCTTGGCGACGTACGAGTTAGCCATGGGAATTTACAAAGAATACCGCTTTAGTGAAGAAGACAATTTGTTTGATGCGATTCGGCGTACTGTTACCCGGTTTGTCAGTGTAGTTATTATTGCCCTGGTGCTGGAAGGCCTGATCATGATAATTAAATACAGCCAGCTGGATTTGGCGGGTAATTTGTTTTATCCGGTTGCCGTGGTCGTTGCTGCGAGCTTACTGTTGATGGCGTTAGGCCTCTTTTTGCGCTGGAGCAGAGTGGGGAGTGCTTAGAGCGAATAACCCACGTTTGTAGTTCAGATACAGACACACTGGCTTAAAACCACCCGACTGGGTACACTGGCGTCACACTTTTTCTGACGCCAGTAGCAAATTCGAATTGTTACTGGGGCTACTGTTTATTATTCAGGCCCTTTTTTCATGATTAACAAACTTTTTTCGCCGTGTTTTATATTCATTGTCGGTGTTCTCGGACTGCTCGCTGGCTGCACAGACGCGCGATCGCCTCAATCTGAAAGTGACGACATACCGGTAATCCGGGTTGCCACGTTTAATGTGAGTATGGAAGCAAACAACTACCGTTCACAGGACGTAACGCCTTCTGAGCAGACCTTGCTCACGCTGCTTAACGACCCACAACAACCTCAGATTCGCAATATTGCCGAGATTATTCAGCGCGTCGCGCCCGATATCATTTTATTAAATGAGTTTGACTATTCCGCTGGGGCAACGCCCTCTGCAGTCCAGCGATTTATTAATCACTTTCTGGCGGTGAGTCAGCAAGGACAGACACCACAACACTACGACTACATTTATGCTGCACCGGTTAATACCGGAGAGCCGAGTCCTTTCGACCTTGATGGTGATGGCAAGGCAACGGGCACAGGTGGCGACGCTTATGGCTATGGCATCTATCCGGGGCAGTATGGCATGGTGTTGTTGTCTAAATTCCCCATCGATACCGACGCGGTCAGAACATTTCAGATGTTTCATTGGCAAGATATGCCCGGAGCCCAACAACCGGTTCACCCTGACACCCAGGATAGCTGGTACAGCGACCAAGCCTGGCAAGGCATGCGCCTGAGTTCTAAGTCGCACTGGGATATTCCGGTTAACGTGAAGGGGAAATGGCTACACGTGTTGGCAATGCATCCAACGCCGCCTACCTTTGACGGCCCGGAAGATCGCAACGGTAAACGCAATCATGATGAAATCAGACTCATGGCCGACTATTTGTCACCTGACAAAGCCTCATACCTTTACGACGATAACGGCAATAAGGGCGGTCTGGCGCCGAACTCCCGGTTTGTGCTGGTGGGAGATTTTAATGCCACCGACGTGGGGGATAAACACCGTGCAGGTGTAATTGAGCAGTTGTTGGACCATCCCCGTGTCAATGGTGCCGTAGTGCCGGAGAGTGAAGGTGGCCGCGCTCACTGTAGCCAGGCATTTTGTGCTCGGTACACGGCAGAGTGGGGCGCTCGGGCTGATTATGTTTTGCCCTCAAAGTACGGGTTGTCTGTGAAGCAAAGCGGGGTTTTCTGGCCTGCTGAAGCAAGCGCTTTGTATCGCTTGGTGGAAAATCGTCAGGCCAGTTCCGATCATCGTCTGGTCTGGGTGGATATAGCGGTAGAGTAGGGCATAAAAAAGCCCACATCGTACTGTGGGCTTTCTGAATGATTGTTGATTAACAATCTTTGTCTTTGGCATCGACGCCTTCTTTGACATCTTCACAGGCATCTTCGATAGCGTTACCCGTATCGGTAACCACTTCGTCTATCGTCTCGCCTGCATCTTCTGCTGCGCCATCACCACACGCAATCACACTACTGGCAAATGCCGCGATCACTGTCATTTTCAGTACATCCAATAATTTTAACGTTTTCATAGCCGTCTCCTTGTGTATTAAACGGGGTTTATGCTCTTGGGGCTTTACCGCGTAAGGCGCCCGCAATCAATGAAATAACCAGCAGCACTACGAATAGGAAAAACAGGAACTGCGCAATGCCTGTTGCGGCACCGGCGATGCCACCAAATCCAAATACTGCAGCAACAATAGCAATAATAAAAAATACAATAGCCCAACCTAACATGGTGTTCTCCTTCTCTTATCAGTCAAGGACATAATTACTAATGCCAGTTGCATGCCATTTGTTAAGTCATTGAATTTTATTGTTTTAATTTTTTTTGACTGATTGCGGATATGACTGACAGGCTAGCATTACAGACACTCGTGCATTTTTTACAGAGCGTCGGGATGGTTTTGGGCAGACATTTAAACGAATAGTCGGTAGGATCACGCAATCAGCTTACACAGGAGATTAAAATGGCAAACAGTCACTCGGCGTTTATTGGACTTATGCAACGTGCCCGCAACGTAAAACGTTGGCCGCTTATGGCGCAGTTTCAGTCTGAAATGCTATCGACGCATATTTACGAGGCGTCTGTCATCGCGCACATGCTGGGTGTCATTGCCAAAGAAATATTTCAGGAAGCCATCGAACCTGATCGCGTTGCAGCCATGGCTATTTTCCACGAGGGCAGTGAGATCGCCGGAATGAGTGACATACCAAGTCCGGTGAAGTATCACGACCCCGAAACGACCCAGGCGATTAAAAAGCTGGAGCGCCGTTTTGAGCAAATGCTTATAAAAACCCTGCCTGAGCCACTGCAAGCAACCTATGAGCCGCTGATTCTTCAGGACAAGAATGACGTACACGTGCGGTTAGCTAAAGCAGCCGATGTGCTGTGTGCTTATCTGAAGTGCGATTATGAGTTGGCAAAAT